>JAHHJQ010000361.1 GCA_018680005.1 Bacteroidia bacterium
ACAGTACACAGTTCCGCTTAGTCAATGTTTACGATCGCATTTTCCTTTAGCCTTTACAATGCGGCATGCATTCACAATTTCAATCGTCCGCAATATCAATCCTGATTAATATCCGGCGGAGGTGGCAAATCCGGATCTATTGTACTGACTTGTGTAATTTTTAATCCACCAAGATCAACTCGGATACCTTGTCGACAATTCCCAAGATCTACATTGATCGTGTCTCCAAGACCAATGACAGTTGCTGTCTTAGCCTTACAGGGAATTGAAAAACTGTATAATCCATCCGCTCCACTGGTTGATGTATCCGTCTTTTTACTGGCACCTTGGATGGTATAGGTACAGGTTACAGTGACACCAGGATTAGCACCCGGAGGATCAAATGGTCCTTTAGGTTTTTTCAAAGTATATCCAGAGATGATAGCAGCGATATCATTTTTTTCATAGTCTAGTTGGACTTCAAGACGATCGCAACAATATTGTATCGTGCCCTCTTCTTCCGTACAATTCATTTCCAAATCTGTCCGCCTACTATTCCCCACACGGTCAAAGGATAGCGGAATACTTGTAACCAGCTTTCTTTTCTTAGAATCCTTCGGATCCGGGACAGAAAGTGTCATGGTGTAGTGGTTCATTGCCCTGCGATAATTCTTGACGGTCATGCGAGCAAAATCCGGATCAATTAGTTCTTCATCGATATCAACATCCCAATCACTACTACTCACCCTGTTATATACCTCAGATTGAGATAAAATGCGCATTCCAAAAACAAGTTCTTCATCCGTTTCATCAACCAGATAGGATTTGAATTTCTTGAATCCTTCAAATGTAGTCTTGTCTTGCAGATTATCTGAGAAATCGGATCGCTTGCCATGGAAAAATTTAAGATCGAGCTTATTCATAAAGTCATTTTCAAAATATTCATTGTATCTGGCCCATTCAGCAATTTGTACTTTTGGAATGGTAATTCTGACCTGTTGCTCTGCCGGAGCATTTTCGATGGTCATCAACTTCCAGTTCATCTCTTCTGCCTTAGAAAACAGTGCTTTCAATTTCTCCTTTTGAGGGCCATTCTTTGGATACTTTGGTCTGTGACGCCAAGAATTGTTGGAAACACTTCCGCCAAACTCATTTCTTTTATTTGAGTTGTCTAAAGCATAATATTTTCGGTCGATGAATCCATTAGGATAAACATATCCATCATAGGAATTTGCAATCTTATCGTATTTGAATCTGCCATCCAATTGGATAGACAATATGACAGGGGGCACATAGAAATATTCTGTATAATCCTCAGCCATGATACCGACTACTCCACGATCCGCTTTCCAATACCCGAGGTCGGATTCGTAGCCTTTCGCATTGAGCACCTGTCCCTCCGAGGCATCATCGGTTTCATCCACATATTTGGAATATAAAATCGCCAGTGTTAATGCTGTCTCAGCTGCATTGGTCGGTGTAAGCATCTTTTGTTGGTAAGCACCCAGCATAGACACAGAACCCACAAATTTGACTGACTCGTCCAGCGTGGCATAAGTATAAGCCGGAAAATCATCGGTTTGGATGATACGCTCCTTGCCGGTTTTGAAATCCCTGGAAACCGAAATCCCTTCCGATCCGGATCCACCATAAAGGTTATTGTAAAGTGTCCATGCAGCAATCGCACCTGAACCAATGACCCAACCTGTTGGTCCGGAACACCAGCCTATAGCTTCCCCAATGATGAGAGCAATGGGCATACCGGTCTTGTAAGAAGCCCAGATAGTTTCTGCCAAAATCAGTTCTGTGTTGAAGTACTTCATCCAGGCCTGGAAAGTCCATCCCCAATCGTTGACCGAAGGAGAATAAAACGTCAAATCAGATCGCAACCGTTGCACAATCTGCAGATCTTTGGAATATACCTCCGGTACTTTATCATATTTTCCCGGCAGACCTTTCTCAAGCTGTAATCGGGTATAAGGTGGACTTGCTTTTTTCGTAAACTGCTGATAAAATGGGATAACACGAACATCGAATATTTGCCCTTTGGCTATAGGTAAAGATTTATTAGCTAAAGCGATCATGATGTCCATTCCCCATGGTGCAAAATGCCCTAAATAGTGACTCACTTGCGCATATGGGCTATCAAATCGTTCTACCTTTCCATAGATCTCGTACATTTTCTCAATCGCTATATTATCGCTATCCAGACCTAGAAGGAATTCGTTCAATTTATCTCTAAAAAGCGTCAAGTGTAAGGCCTTCTTGTTGCTTCTGACATCTGGATTTGGATAGTAAGAAATCAAGTCATTGGTTACAAAACACCCATCTTCAGAAGGCAAACTTTGGGATGAAAGACCGCCGCTTACGGATTGTATGCGATCTAGTGCCATGATTGCTTCAAAATAATAGAATTCTGCCTTTTTGAGATTTCCAGTCTTGACCCAAAGCGGCACCTCATGTAGCAGATAAAGC
>JAHHJQ010000128.1 GCA_018680005.1 Bacteroidia bacterium
CTCCTCGTAATGCTGGTTACAATATCGCCTGTATGAGCGGTTTGTTTAGGTTCCACGAGCATGATATGGCATTCTTCGGTAGCTGAGACTCTATGGTTGACACCTCTTTTCACGATATACAAATCTCCCTTTTTCATTTCAAAAGGTGTCTTTCCTTCTTCTTCAAACAGCAGGCTACCTGAAATGATATAGAAAAGTTCGTCTTCGGTTTTATGATTGTGCCAGGGAATTTCATCGCCTAGTATCTTGGCTACTTTAATATAGGTGTCGTTGACTTCACCAATAACTTTTGGAGCAAAATAATCCTTGACATTTTTAAGGTAATCTTTTAGCTGCATTGCTGAAAAATTACCAAAATGTAGTCAGATGGTCAACCATTTTTGAAGATCCTATATACAATGGCGAGCGTTGATGTATCGATGTCGGATCTATTTGGAGTATCCGCTGCTGCCCATCTGTAGCTTGACCGCCCGCTTGTTCTGCGATAAATGCTAAAGCATTGCTTTCATACATAAGCCGTATTTTTCCCAACTGGTGCTTCTTTGTAGGAGGATAGAGATATATACCCCCTTTGAGCATATTTCTGTGGAAATCCGCTACGAGTGATCCAATATATCGTGCTTTGAATTGCTGTTCATGGCAATACTTGATGTAGCTCTGGATCTCCGGACTAAATTTGTTAAAGTAGCCATCATTGACGGAGTAGATACTCCCTTCATTTGGTATTTTGATAATCGGATGTGACAAGAAGTACTCACCGAGTGAAGGCTCGAGTGTGAATCCATATACACCTCGACCAGTGGTATAGACAAGCATTGTTGATGATCCATATTGGACATACCCCGCGGCTACCTGATCTTCACCTTTTTGCAAGAAGTCTTCGACAGTTGGTTCTGAGCCAATCGGCGACTTTCTATGATATATCGAGAAAATGGTTCCGATAGAAACATTGACATCGATATTGGACGAACCATCCAACGGATCGATTGCAACAATATATTTGGCGTCATTATTTCCTGTCAAGATGAGATCTTCGGCTTCTTCTGAAATTAATGCACATACCTTTTTTCCCTTGAAGAAAGCCCTGAGAAATCGCGCATGGGCTATCATATCCAATCTTTTTTGATCTTCATCTTGTGGATTGGAAACACCGGTAGAGGAATCAATATCGGTAAGACCAGCTTTATTGATTTCCCGGTTTATGATTTTAGAAGCAAGAACAATATCCCTTAGCAATTGACTGAGGTCACCTACGGCATGTTTTGAGTTAATCTGATCCTGTGCAATAAATCGGTCTATTGCGGTTCCTACTCTGGGAGCATATTTAAGTGTATCAGTTACCATTTAATCGATTTGATAATTGAATTATATTAATTTCGCAAACGTTTGCAAACTTAGAGCAAATATACTTCATTCTTGCGCCTAATTGACCATTAAAAATTAAACAATTATTAATTTTTCGTTTTCATGGCGGGGAAGTCAGAATTGAATAGATTCTTTAAATTATGAGTTTCAATTGGCCAACTGTTATGAATCAAAGAGGCGATTTACATATCTAATCCCGGATATTTAAGGTTATAATACAGCAACGGAATTTTAAACTATGACAGCTAAAAAATCATTTTCCAAAATATTGTGGATTCCGGGTCTTATAATCTTACTATTAGCAGCCTATAAAGGTATAAGCGTATTTACCGGTGCGTCGACAGGAGATGCTGCACCGGATTTTACCGCCGAACTCGTAAATGGAGAAATGTATTCACTGTCTGATTCTCGTGGTCATTATATCATTCTCGATTTTTGGGCATCATGGTGTGGACCTTGTCTCCGCGATAATCCAAAATTGGTGGCACTCGAAAGTAAATATTCGGACAAGACATTTGATAATGGCTCCGAGTTGCATGTGGTTTCCGTGGCTCTGGAGAAAAGGGGTGAGGCCTGGAAGAGAGCTGCTGAAAGAATGGGATTTAATTGGGAAAGACAAATTGTACAAAAACATAAAATCGTTATGGCATCTCCTATTGCTAATGACTATGGAGTAACCGATATTCCAGCCAAGTTTTTAATCGATCCTGGAGGTAACATTGTAAGCGCTAAAACCAGCTTTGAGGCAATAGATGAATATCTGTCAGATCGTCTGGATTGATCTTCGGTATTTTTTGGCAAATAGTTTGCCCCGAATAATTACTTACAACATATACCACGTATCTTGAGAATTCAAAGAATAAAGCAGGTCATTGGGGTAGTTTTCTTGCTACTTTTTGTGATATCTGCAGTCTATAAGATCGGACAGAATTCCGATAACGTCGCCGTCTATCTTCTGATAGGATTGATACTGGTTATACTCATCTGGGGAATTACCAAGTTACTATCAGAATAATTGATCGTCTACCTTCATTCATTACTGGATGTCTGAGAATTGGACGATAGCGACACATCAAAGGGACGAAGCTTAAATAGCATTGATGCTATGGGTCTAAAAAAGTGGAAAGGCACGGGTGATATTTTTAAATGGAGAAATCACGACATCTTCTACCAGCAGGCAGGAGAAGGAGAAGCTGTCTTTCTTTTACATGGATTTGTAACCTCTAGCTGGGATTGGCACTTGATCTGGAAAGATCTTTCACAGCATTTTCATCTTTTTGCTCCGGATTTTATGGGGTTTGGATATTCAGCGAAACCGGTCGACTATCCTTATTCTTATGATGAGCGAGCTGAGCTAATCTATGATCTTGCGGCATTGCATGGTTATGACGAAATCCATTTAATAGCCCGCAGCTTTAATGTATCCTTGGCACAAGAGATGATATTGCGACATAATGAAGGGAGGTCACCTGTGCGTATTAAATCCGTCGTCTTATTAAATGGGCGATTGTTTCCCTGGACTTATCAGATAGCCTTTAGTCAGTGGATTCTATTGTCCCCTGTGGGAAAATGGGTCGGCCCATTGTACGGTAAAGGAACGCTTAGAAGAATTTATGCAAAATATTTTGGCAAATACATTAAGATGCCCGAGTCTTTGGTAGAGGAGTACTATCAATTGGTCAAATACAACCAGGGGAAGAAAGTGATTCATCTGCTTATTGGTTACTGGCATGAACGGCTACAGAAAGGTAAGGTCTGGGAACAAGCATTGAAGGATACGGAAATACCGATTCAATTGATTTGGGGCATAGAGGGACAGGATGAAGTTGGAGGCATGAAAACCTTACACTATTATCGGGATCATATCCAGAACCAATATTTGGTCATGCTTAAAGATATTGGTCATTTTGCTCCACTGGAGTGCCCAGAAGTTGTGTCGGATTATTATATCAGATTTATGGAAGGTATTGGTGTGCTTGGAGGAACTAATACCGATGGATAAACTCCGGAAAAGCAACTATACAAGCTGTAAATGTGTCATTAATACATTCAATAATATAACAACCAGACTCTAATGAAACCTCCTCGTCTTTCCATCTTAACTTTGATATTAGCTCTTTGTGCTACAACCCTCTTTAGCCAATCGAGGCAAAATAGAGATGTGCGGTCATTCAAAAGTATCGAAGTACAATCGGGTATCGATCTTTATTTGACTAAGTCAAGTACCCAATCAGTTGAAATCAAGGCCAAAAGTGATATAATCGACAAAGTAATCACTGAAGTTGAAGGATCTACATTAAAGATTTATTTCGAGCGTGGATCAAGATGGAATTGGAACAACAATAAAATGTCGGCTTATGTCAGTACAGACCAAATAGAAAAATTGTCCGCGAGTGGTGGAAGTGATGTTGAAGCTGAAGGTAGATTTGTAGGTGATGAAATGTACATCAATGGCAGTGGTGGCAGTGATATTGAAATGACATTGAGTTGTGATAAACTGGTAGTTAGTGTAAGTGGCGGTAGTGATATAGAGGTAGAAGGAGATGCAAAGACCTTAAAGATTGAGGCATCTGGAGGTAGCGATTTTAAAGGAAGAGCTTTTGAAGCAAAGATTGTACAAGCCAATGTCAGTGGAGGATCTGACGCATATTTTAATGTAAGTGAGGAATTGATCGCTCGTGCTTCAGGTGGTAGTGATATTCATTATCGTGGAGATCCAAAGAGAAAAGATATCGATAGTTCCAGTTCTTCGGACGTCAAAAAGTACCGGGAATAATTAGATAATTCCACCGGGTATTTTGATTCCTAGTGAGGGCATTGAGTATTTGGTGGATACTATACTGAAGGTGTGGCAATTAGGCATCTTATTTGTCACTTATGTGTTTAGATAAACATTGTCGAGTTTATAAATACATAACCGATTTGGAACCGTCTTTTCTTCAAACCATATTCAAGGTACACCAGGAATGTCCAAAATTTCCGACCCAAAAAGAGGTCAGACACTTTATTGATCATCTTATTGGTACACTATTTCCTGCATTGTCGACACATACATTTGAGTCTTATGATGCGCTGGAATTCTACCTGTTGAATCTAAAGGAAGAACTTTATGAAATGCTGTATTTGAAGCCCAATAGAGAAGGACTCAATACAGAAAACAATACCAAGATATTCTTTGAAGCAATTCCGGAAATCTATGAAAAACTCAATCTGGATGTCGATGCCATTTACCTTGGTGATCCTGCAGCAAAAAGTAGAGATGAAGTAGTGCGTTCATATCCGGGATTCTACGCTATAGCCTGTTATAGATTTGCACATGAATTGTTCAAACTTGGGGTAAAGATCATACCTCGAATGATTTCGGAATACGCCCACAGCAGGACAGGTATTGAGATACATCCGGGCGCTTCTATTGGAAAATCATTTTGTATTGATCATGGTACTGGTATCGTAATTGGAGAAACCACAGTAATAGGCGATAATGTCAAGATTTATCAAGGCGTTACCCTGGGTGCCTTAAGTGTTAGCAAAGAAGATGCTGAACTCAAACGTCATCCAACAATAGAGGATGGGGTCGTGATCTATGCCGGGGCAACTATACTAGGTGGCCATACAATTGTTGGGAAAAATAGTGTAATCGGTGGAAATGTCTGGGTAACCCGAAGCGTTCCTGAGGCTTCCAAAATCTATTATCAGGCTCAACAAAATGGGCATTAAATAATTCGAAAAAATATTCATAAATCGATGACCATAACTAATCTTATCGGCAATACCCCGATGGTTCAAATACAGCACATCAATCCTAATAAATCGGTTACGATTTATGCCAAGCTTGAAGGTCAGAATCCAGGCGGGAGTGTCAAAGACAGACCAGCGTATGGAATGATAAAAGGAGCTTTGGACAGAAAAGAAATCCGCAGAGGAGATCGCCTGGTGGAAGCGACCAGTGGAAATACAGGTATTGCTCTAGCCATGATCGCCCGCACACTGGGTTTGGAAATGACATTGATCATGACAGATAATAGTACCC
>JAHHJQ010000364.1 GCA_018680005.1 Bacteroidia bacterium
GTAGACTTTTCAGAGAATGCAACCAAATAATTGAGCAAATGACCATAGGGGCTATAGGGATGGTCCTGTAATATTTGAACAATAAACGCCTTATTCAGGTACTTGTAACTTAATTCTCCTCTCAGGAATGATTCGAATTGATCTTTATAGTTACCAGTCATTGAAAGAAATCTGTTCTAAGATACCAAAAATAATTACCAGCTTGTAAATGACGCATTATAGATATCCTCGACTAATTGTGCTACAATCGTATCGATCAATTCATCCTGAATATCATTGATATTTGTATTTCGATCATAATTTTCAAAAAATGAAAATCGCTTAGTCCAACTCTGGTCCTCGGTCTTTGTGTTTTCCAATTTTACATTCACAGCAATTTCCAAACGATTAAATGCAGATGTTGCTCCACGTTCAGGTGCAACTGAACTAATACGGTAAGTCATGATCTCTCCTGAAAAGGAAATGTCAGGATCTATATCCGACTGAACCAAACGTGATTCGTTCAGGATTTTGTTTCTAAGCGCATCAGAGAATGTTTGTGGTAAAGTCGGTAGCGCATTGCTTGCACGGATATCAAATTCAGCAACAAAAAATGAATTCAATTCTGGTGGAATAACCGCCGACTTTAAGGAATAACAAGATTGAATCATGAAAAAAGCCAGCATAAGTAGCATAGTTTTAATTCCTTCTGATTTCAGTAAAATCTTAGATTTCATATTCTTTGATTTTTCTGTACAACGTTCGTTCAGAGATTCCAAGATCGTTTGCTGCTTCTTTCCGTTTACCTTTATGTTTTTTTAACGCCTTCTTGATCAGGTCTTTCTCCATCTCTTCAAGAGAAAGGCTTTCTTCCACGACCTCCATTCGATTATAGTCTGATACAGGTTGCCCCTGTGGATCAAGGATGATAGGTGTAGTATCAGGTGTGCCAGGTTGAGGAGGCCTGACCACTGCAGCCAGATCCTGCAGATCGGCTCTTTGCTGTTGCACCACGGCATCTGACCCTGGTGATGCCAATCTCTGTATTGAACTGTGATCAGAGACTTGAAGATTGTTGGATTGAATCAATTCAAAGACAAGTGACTTCAAATGATTCAGGTCATTTTTCATATCAAATAGCAATTTATAAAGTATCTCACGTTCATTGAGGTCCATTCCATTACCTCCGGGTTGTTTGCTAATTGCCGGTAGGTTTCTTTCGTTCAGCTTAGGGACGAGATTCAGTAATGATTCGGAATTAAGCAATCGATCATCAGATAATATAGATAACTGCTCTACCATGTTCTTGAGCTCACGGATGTTACCGGGCCAGGAATAGTTCATGAGTAAAGCCCGTGCAGTCTCGTCTATTTGAATTGGGTCAGATCGATATTTTTCAGCAAAATCAACTGCAAATTTTCTAAAAAGAATGTAAACATCTTCACGTCTTTGCTTTAAAGGCGGCACCTGTATTGGTATGGTGCTCAATCGGTAATAAAGATCTTCACGAAATCCTCCGGATCTAACTTTATCTTCAAGGCTAATATTGGTTGCAGCCACAACACGTACGTCAGTGTTCAATACCTTAGAGGACCCAACTTTTATAAATTCTCCACTTTCAAGAATTCTCAATAGGAATGCCTGGGTATCCAAAGGCATTTCGCCAATCTCGTCCAAAAAAATTGTTCCTCCATTTACAGTTTCGAAATACCCTTTTCGATCACTTGTAGCTCCTGTGAAAGCTCCTTTTTCGTGACCAAATAACTCAGAATTTATAGTTCCCTCCGGTATAGCCCCACAATTGATAGCTATGAATGGATCGTGTTTTCTCGGGCTTAAAGAGTGGATGATCTTGCTAAAAGCTTCTTTTCCTACACCACTTTCACCAGTGATCAAAACTGTCAAATCAGTAGATGCTACACGGATCGCCGTTGCCAGAGCATGGTCCAGCTTAGGCGAATTGCCCATGATTCCAAATCTTTGTTTGATCGACAGTAAGTTCATTGATTTCATATATGATTTAAGTTACCGCTTCTCCAAGAAGGGTAGCGCTTGTCACATCATTCACTTTTACCTGTATATACTCTCCAATATTATGGTTTTCCGTTTTTGGAAATACGATTACCTTATTTTGAGAATTTCTTCCTTTATAGTGCTTATCAGATTTTTTGGAATATCCTTCGATCAAAACTTTAAATGATTTGCCAATATCCCGTTGATTGTGAGCCATTGAAATTTCACTTTGGAGCTTGATGATTTCACTCAGCCTTCTTTTTTTGATTTTAAGTGGGATATCATCTTCATACTTTTTCTGTGCCAATGTACCAGGTCGTTCAGAATAATAAAACATGTAGGACATGCTATAGTTGGCATATTTTATCATGGACAATGTGTCCTGATGCTCTTCCTCTGTTTCCGAACAAAACCCTGCAATCATATCTGAGGAGATAGCGCAATCAGGTAAGATGCGATATATGGCATCAATCCGATCCTTATACCAATCCCTGTCATAGGTACGATTCATTAATTTCAAGACCCGACTATTTCCGGATTGAACAGGCAAGTGGATATAGTTGCATATGTTTTCGTATGATGCTATGGTTTCCACAACCTGATCTGTAATGTCCTTGGGGTGAGAAGTACTAAACCGTACTCGTAATTCGGGGTGTACAAGCGCCACTTGTTTAAGAAGATCTGCAAAGTTGACTATTGCACCTGTTTCTGGATTGGTCCATTTGTAGGAGTCAACATTTTGTCCTAGCAAGGTTACTTCACGAAATCCATCATCAAATAAGGATTGTGCTTCGCTTAAAATACTAAATGCATTTCGACTCCGTTCGCGACCTCTGGTAAAAGGTACGACACAAAATGAACACATATTGTCACAGCCTCTCATAATTGAAATGAAGGCGGAGACACCATTGCTGTCTAATCTTATAGGGCTGATGTCAGCATATGTTTCTTCACGTGAAAGCAATACATTTATGCCTTTCTGACCATCTTCTGCTGCTTCTATCAACTTAGGAAGATCCCTGTATGCATCTGGTCCCACTACCAGGTCGACAAGCTTCTCTTGTTCCAGTAGTTTGGTTTTTAACCTTTCGGCCATACACCCCATTACACCTACAAGAGTACCTTTCCTTGTTTTTTTGACCTTGTCAAATTCGCGTAATCGTTGACGGACATTATCTTCAGCCTTTTCCCTTATTGAACAGGTATTGATAAGAATCAAATCAGAATCATACATTTCCTTGGTTGCTACAAAACCATTCTTCATGAGTATGGAAGCGATGATTTCACTATCGCTGAAATTCATCTGACAACCATAACTCTCCACATAGAATTTCTTTTTTCCCTGTAGATTCGATTCTTTGAAGAAAACTTCTCCTTGTTTTTCTTCAACTATAGTTTTTTCTAATAATGACTTAGACATTGAATGCTATTCGGTATTCCTTTCTTTTGAGCAAAAATGGATGCAAAGATATGTAATTATCTGACGAATTGTCAGGTGAGCAGGAGTTCTGTTCTTCAACATTTAGTGCCTGGAAATTCGATTCCAAATACTGAAGAAAAGACCAAACATCATCAGAATTGAACCCACCCAAACCAGATTGATTCCTGGAAAAACAATTGATTCCAGTACGATCCAGTCATTTCGAGGAGAATCCTGGGCTATGGCTACAGGAAAGCTCAATTGCTCCAGATCATATTCAGCCAGACTGACTGTGAAAGTTTCGGCTTGTGGATCAACATTGGCAAACTTGGCACTAAAGCCATGTTGGAAGCTTTCGTCTTTTATAATATAGACTTGAGAGTTACGTACTAAATATATGGGGCGCAACTGGCAGATCAGATTATCTTCGCTATCCTTAATATTCAAAACTGCTGCTATGGCTATGTCATTAGGTAATGCGGAATATCCTGGATTTTCAGGTTGTCTGTCAAATCCTGCAAGCTCTATGGTATAATCAGAAAACCTTGCAGTTTGCCCTTCTTTCAACGTAAAGGGACGATAACTGAGGTTGGATTCAATTTCAAAATATCTATTGATGAATTCTTCTGTGAGCTTAGCCTTCCATCCCATGGTATTGATTTGAGCAGGGAAGTTGAATAGCAAATTTTCTCTTAATACGATCATAGCTTGCTTCCTGATCGTCGAATCCGCTTCATATTTTTGAATCTCAAGATCCGCACTAAATACCAGATCTCCTTCCTGACTTAAATATTCCGGGTGTTCACCGGTACGTCTGACGTTGAGCAATTGAATTTGATGAAATCTGGGAAATCGTGCATCATCCACTTTGACAGTATCGGTGAGTGTGATGGGACGATTAATAGCCATTTCTTGGAAGACATAACTCAGGCTGTCTTCAATTTCCCGTGCTCTTTCCGGATCTAATTCTGCTTCAGGTGCTCCGGCCAGATGGTTAAAGATGTCCTTTTGAGCATAGCGCTTGGTAGATGGATTGACAGAAGCGAATTTGAAGTTCTTGTCATAGATGATGGAAGGGTAGGAATCGAACTCATCCTGAACAGTGCCGGATGAATCTCCCAGCTCTTTAAAATTGATATGATAATATCTATGAAATCCATCAAATGTATCTCTCAGGTAGGTTACCTTGTAATCATTCATATACATCGGTAATCCTTTGATCAGTGTAACATTCTTTTCGTAATCAAACTCTTCAAAGAGTCCTCGTTGTGCATAGGGATTGGATGATAAATAGGACTTATTGACTCCACTAGCGATTACACCCAGGACAAATAATCCAAAACCTATATGTGAAAATGCTGAACCGGCGATTTTCATTTTTCCGCGTATCATAAAAATGATATAGTCGAGATTTGAAAAAATGGCATAATAACCGGCAAAGACCAAAAGTATATTGGGTGCTGAAGGGTAATCTAGTAGTCGGATTGTCAATACCGTACATACTATAGTTATGGCTAAAGTCAAGGCAATTTGTTTTCCAAGGCTTGAGAATCGCCGAGCGAAATCAAATTCTTTCCACCTTAGAAATTGAGCAAAACCGGATAATATGCCGATTAAAACTCCGATCCAAATCTGATATTTGTTGTGGTGAGCCACTACATCATCAGGGCTAGAAAGATTCATTTCTAACCCGAAGATTTCTCCTATCACATTGTAGACAGGTATTGAAGTCGTAAACGTTATAAGAACCGCTGAGAATATTAAGATCAAAGAACCTATGAACATCCAGAATTCCTTGCTGAAAGTAGCTTCTTCTTTCTCTGGCACAACGATTGACTTGGAGTTTTTGAAATACAACCATAGTCCTCCAATCAGAAAGAAGGCAATAAAGAAAATCAATTGCGCCTCTAGTCCCATTTCAGTAAAAGCATGTGCAGAAGAATCTCCAAGGATACCTGACCTCGTGAGATAAGTTGAATAGAGCACAAATATAAATGTCAGAATATAAAAGAGATAGGTGCTCTTGATACTGTAACCAGTAGCTTTAGCTATCAGATTGCTATGTAGAGCTGCTATCAGAATTAACCATGGTACCAGTGAAGTGTTTTCAACAGGATCCCAGGCCCAATATCCACCAAAACTCAATGCTTCGTAGGCCCATGCCGCTCCCATCAATATCCCTGTGCCTAGTATCCCTCCTGTAAAAAGCGCCCATGGCAGGATCGCTTTCATTGATTCTTTGTGCGTACCACTCCACAAACCGGCTATGGCATATGCAAATGGCACAGACGTGGCTGCAAATCCAAGAAACAGTGTCGGTGGATGGATCGTCATCCAATAATTTTGCAGTGCAATATTCAATCCCTGGCCCTGTAATAATTCAACATAGTTAGCTTTCGAAAACAAAGGAAGATCAAATACTTCGCGGAGTAATAGGAAAGGACTGCTTCCGATTTTGATTGTCTCTTCCCCAAAAGGAATGTGAACGCCCAGGATCATCGATAGAAGAAAAAGCTGTATAATAGATATTACCGCAAGCACAGGAGCTTGCCATTGATCTGCACGCCAAAGAATTACCCCTCCCAAAATGACATGCCAGAACATCCATAACATAAAACTTCCTTCCTGGCCTTCCCAAAAAGCTGAGAAAATGTATCTCATTTGAAGATCATCAGAAACATGTCCATTGACATATTGATACTCATAATACTGATTGATCATAATAAAGAAAAGAAGACCTATGGCACTTAATATGGATACGCCATGAATGGCGAAGCCGATATTCCCCATACGTTTCCAGGAATTGAATTCTTCACCATCTCTTCGCTTTTGAGCCATTATGAATGTCGCTGCAGCAAATAATGATGCTACAAAAGAAAGGACAATCAAAAAATGGCCGAGATTTCCCGGCCAAATACGCTCTCCAATGTATTGGATTTGATCCATTAATTTTATGAATTATTAGCTTTCAGCTCGGATGAACAATTCTTCATCCTGATACTTGGATGGGCATTTCAGAAGTACACTTGTAGCGACAAATTCTTCACCTTTCATTTTTCCGGTAAGCACTACTTTTTCGGATCTTTCAAAGTCATGGGGCTTTTCCATTAGCAAAATTACTTTCTTCTCCTGACCGTCGGCATCCTTAATATGAAAGGAACAATAGTTGGGATCCACTTGGGGATTATATTCAATCACCTTATCCTTAGATAGCTCACCTACCAGTTTTACAATCTTTCCACTTGACTCAGCTTCACTAAAGGTGGCATACGTACCCATATCCTTAGTAGCTGAAAGCAGGATGGCTATGGCAGCGATGATGATCACAATAGCTATGATGTGAATTTTCTTCATAATTTCAATTAAGAATAGAACAGTCCTACAAGTATTTGTTCACAAATTTGCGCAAAGATATATATAAATGTCACCCTCTCTTTCACCAAACGCATAGGATTTAGATAAGATTTCATTAAAATGTCTTTCTATAACAAAATGTCTTTCTTTATAGCATGACTACAATTGAAAAACCCAATCTCTCTATTCAACTCATTGATGCTGCAGTGCACAATGGAACGGACATGGTTTTATCTGATATCAATATCGCGATATCCAAAGGTGGATTTGCATACCTCATAGGTAAAACAGGAAGTGGGAAGTCTAGTTTATTGAAAACTTTATATGCTGCTCAACCGCTGAAGTTAGGAGAAGGGATTGTGGCTGGATATAACTTAGAAGAAATGACTTTTCGAACAATCCCTCATTTGAGGAGAAGATTGGGAATCGTCTTTCAGGACTTTAATCTCATAGAAGATATGACATCGGCTGAAAATTTGTCTTTTATTCTCGCATCTACCGGATGGAAGAGAAAACAGGCTATTCAAGAACGTGTTGGCGAAACTCTGGAAAGTGTTGGACTTTTTGGTGTCGAACAAAAATTTCCGCACCAACTTTCGGGAGGTGAACAACAACGACTGGTCATTGCAAGAGCGATAGTCAATAAACCTGAATTGATCATTGCAGATGAGCCGACCGGAAACCTGGATCCTGAGACTACCGACGAAATTATGCAACTCCTCTTATCAATTAATAGGAACAGCAACACAACCATATTATTTGCTACACATGATTATGTCCTGCTTGAGAAATACCCTAATAGGATCCTCGAATGTATAGATGGTCAGGTCAGGGAAAGGGTAGATATTCCAATATCCTGATTATTCTATCAGTTTCAAGGCGGTGTTGACATCAGAGGTCGGAAGTTTGCATACTTTGTTTTGACAAACGTATATGATCGTTTCGTCCTCAACTAACTTGTCTTTCAGGAGATCCAGAGTGCCTTCATCTATACCCCCGATATAAAGCGCGTTTGGGATATAGTTGGCTTGCATCGAGGCCAATTTGTTTCGAAAACCTTGTCCCAGAATTGCAATTTCATATGGAGGATCAATGACGTCCAGATATAAGCTCAGCCAATTGGAGAAAAAACCAGGGTCATCCGCTTGTTCAATGGTTGGCATTACGTTATGCAACATTTGTTTGGCTTTATCCATTTTATCTCCATCATTAAAGAGAATTCCCAATTCATACAGGGCTCGGGCCATGGACGAATTAGAACCTGGAATGACGTTGTCGGAGTAATCTATGGTTTTAGCCGCCAATGGTGCATCCAGTTTAGAGGTAAAGGTGAACATGCCTGTGTTGGAATCAAAAAAGTGTTCAATAGCATATTCACATATTAGGTTGGCGTCATACAACCACGATTCATCAAAAGTGATTTGGTATAAACCGACAAAGGCTCTGGACAGAAGGGCATAATCTTCAAGAAAGGCATTGATGACTGATTTCCCATCTTTGTAGTTTCTGTTCAGACGACCATCAGATTGCAGCATTTCATTTTTGAGAAACTTTCCTACGCTGATCGCATCCTCGTAATATTCATCTTCCCCAAACACTCTAAACGCATCAACCAGACCATGTAGATAAAGCGCATTCCAACTGGTCAGGACCTTGTCATCAAGTCCTGGCTTTGGTCTTTGATTTCTGTATTCTAGAAGCAGGTCTTTTGATTGATCAATAAAATCTTTGAGATCTTCAGGTTTCATGCCGTATTCAGTGGCGACTGCATTGATACTGGAATTGATATAAGGTATATTTTTTCCATCTTCCCAATTTCCTTTGTCGGTAATCTGAAAATATGAACAGAAAGCTTCCGTTTTATCGGAAGCACCTAGGACTTCTACAATTTCATCCTTATTCCAGACATAGAAAGAACCTTCTTCTTTATGTCCAAATTGATTTTCGCTATCCGCATCAAAGGATGAAAAGATGCCGCCTGCGGGAGACATTTTATTCCTTCTGACAAATTCAATGGTTTCTTTTACTCGAGATTTGTAGATTGGATTTTGACTAATTTGGTATGCGTTACTATATAAGCTGATTAGCTGCGCATTGTCGTACAGCATTTTCTCAAAGTGTGGAACTTTCCAG
>JAHHJQ010000137.1 GCA_018680005.1 Bacteroidia bacterium
CTATAATCCAGACTATGATTCACGTAAAATTGTTGGTGATAATTACAACGATTCAAGAGAACGATATTATGGAAACAACAATGTAGAAGGGCCTGATGCATTTCATGGAACATTTGTAGCAGGCATCATTGCTGCTGATCATCAGAATGGCATCGGAGCCAGGGGTGTTGCGAGAAGCAATGTCTCTATAATGGCTGTGAGAGCTGTTCCGGATGGAGATGAAAGGGACAAAGATGTTGCAAATGCCATCAAATATGCTGTTGACAATGGAGCCTCAGTCATTAATATGAGCTTTGGCAAAAGCTATTCCTGGGACAAGCAGGTAGTCGATGAGGCGGTAAAATATGCTATTAAAAAGGATGTGTTGATCGTCCATGCCTCTGGAAATGACAACAAAGACAATGATTCAACTGATAATTTCCCAAATGACGAATTTGAGAAGCGAGGATTGTTTGGAAAGAAAAATGCCAAAAACTTTCTTGAGGTAGGGGCTCTTAATTATGAAACGGATGATAATATGATCGCTTCATTCTCCAACTATGGAGATAATGAAGTGGATGTTTTTGCACCTGGTGTTGCTATTTATTCAACATCAGAACATAATTCATACAAGTCATCACAGGGTACAAGTTTCGCAGCACCAGTAGTAGCAGGTTTGGCAGCAATCATTCGATCCCATTATCCATCGCTTAGCGCTCAGCAAGTCAAAGACATTCTGATCGACTCCAGTATTCCCAAGAGCATCAAAGTAAGAATCCCCGGTCAAAGTGAAGAAAAAGCTTATCTCAAAGATATTTCCGTTTCCGGCGGTATTATTAATGCTTATACTGCGGTAAAGATGGCTAGTGAAACAAAAGGAAAATATCCGAAAAGGAAAGTCAAAAAAGCTATTGCCAGACCATAGATTAACTTGAATTCAATAAGAAATGGCCATTCAATTACTTGGATGGCCATTTCTTATTGAGAAAATAATAAGTGAGCGACCACATCGACCGCTACAACCCCCTACCCTTGCTGCGTTTCCACCCTGGGGGAGTTCAGGAGGAGCTGGCCATATGGCGCTCACGCCGCAAATGTAAATTGATTCTTGAAATATTCCTATTCGGCGACCGCTAATTATTCTTCGGTAACAATTCCGGTCTTTTGACCAAAGTATTGGGTGAACCTTTGTAATTCATTGGCCAATTCTTTGTTACCGGTTGACTTGTAATACGTATCTGCCATAGCGCGCAAACTTTCAAACACAAAGCGATCCATCTCAAGAACCTGCATTTCCTTCGTCCATAAGTCAATCTTCAGCGTGTCCTTCGTTTTGCGATCAAAAAATGAAAGCATCATAGCTTTGCAGTCTGTCTCTTTTTCAGGATCCTTGAGAGATATGGATTTAGGAATTTTTTGATCATCCAGTTTGATGGTAATAGATAAATTGCTTTTCGACATTATTCTAAAAACTTAGTTGAACTGGTTGCAAATGTATCTATTTACGGCTTAGATCTCACCTTTCGATATTTTTTCAATTATATGGGAAGGATACGTATAAATGCCTGGCTCTAATCGTTGAGCAGTTTTCATCATAGCCTCCGCTACGTCTACTGCTTCTACTGCTTTGAAAGCGCCCATCATATCTCCCGTCCATTTATTCAAACCTCTTCCTATTAGTTGTCCGAACCGCTCCCCAATTCTCAATTCTTCACGTTCACCTAACAATATGGAAGGCTGAAATATATGAAGCCCCCAAAATCCAATTTGCTTAAGTTCAAATTCCAGTTCGCCTTTAACTTTATTATAGAATACAATCGAATTCTTGTCGGCACCGGCTGCACTCACAAGAAGACATTGATCAACACCATTTTGAAAAGCAAGGTTAGCTACGATGACCGGAATCGTGAAATCTACCTTTAGAAAAGCCGATTTAGATCCTGCTTTCGCCATGGTTGTTCCGATACAAATAAACAAATCGTCACCCCTAAATATTGATCGACATCTATTCAAATTGCTGAAGTCTACTACTTCATTAACCACTTTGGAGTTTTTGATGTCAAGAGGTCGCCTGGTAATCAAAACAACTTTGCAATACGAATCATTTTCAATCAATGCTTCAACCAAATGTCTACCTATAAGTCCAGTGGATCCAACTACCAGTGCTTTTTTATTTGATTTGATGATTTTCATGATCTTGCTTTAATATTGAACCGGTGTTATAGCAACTCCTTTCTTTTTTAACAACCTTAGCACGCCCTTCTGTCCATATAAATGGCCGGCTCCAATTGCAATAAAACAAGACTGGTCACGAATCATATCATAGATCGTTTCTGCCATATGGACATTTCGGTCATATAGCAGGACCTTGCGCATTTTACCAAGGCTTCTTTTTGCCTTTTTATGCAGTTCCTGAAGATTCTTTTCCTGGTATAACCGACTAAGACCAATAACTTGTTTTCTGAATGAAGACACATTCTTACCTATCGAAATCAGAGATTTTACCTGGAATTCTAAAGGAATTTTCAACATTATTTCCGCCTGAGTTACTACATCTTCGATTCCAGTCGTTGGAATATGCTCTGACTTGGCAAATTCATACAGATAGTGATCCAGTCCGACCCTTCCTGATTTACCAAGAATAATTTCGGCTATCATATTGGTTACAATCAGTGGTTTCAAATATTGAACTGCATCAAGTTCTAATTGGAAGGCCTTTCTTAAAATTTCTCTTAACTTTTGATATTTCTTAGCCCCAATTAACGAGCTCAAAGGTTCAGACATATGGATGGCGTCATTTACCATAAGATGGCTATGACCAAGATCCATTTCATTGGCCAACAAACCACAGTCACGAATTAAATCCTTAACTATATCTAACCCTTCTATATCAATCCCTTCCGCAATATGCATGGTACCAAAGAGATATGAATCCAAATCGTTATTCCTCTGCAGTTTCCATAACAGTGTATTGATTCTGGCCATATGTGATGCTTATAACAATAAGCTAAGATGCATATTCCCTGGCAAAGCTGATCCGAAATCAAAAAAGGTCTTCATCGAATAATGAAGACCTTTGATTAAAAGTTGGTTTGTTAAGTGTATATTTCTTTTAGGATCGCTTTTCAACCTTTCTTTTGGTTTTTTCTGCTTGTCTCTTAAGCTTTCTTTCCTGTGCCTTCTTGGACAATTTTTCCATTCTCTGTAAGAATGCCAGGTTGAGACCAAAACGAACATCTACAGAGTTATTATTCAGTGGATCGAATACAGGCAAGATGTTATCAGCCACTACAAAAAATTGAAATCCTATCAACCTTGTTATTGCGTGTATTCCAAGATTACTGAAATTATCATTTCGTACGCTGTAAGTCAGTCCAAATGAGGTGCTATTGCTGATATAGCCAGTTGCATTCAGGGCAAAACTGGGTTTGAACTCGTCTGTAGTCATCCTTTTCTCACCATAGACCAATGCACCCAAACCTAGAAAATGACTTGCCCGATAATGTGCACTCATATAAGCTCTGGTAGGAAGCTTAGTTTTAAAGCTATTTGCAGTCTCTGTGAAGTCAAGGGATGCTTCAATATCATCGAAAGTATCGTCAAAAGCATCATCATTTCCTGACAATGATTCAGCGGCATCAATTCCGGTATATACGTAAGATCCCTGGCTGTGATAATTGTAGGCGTGATCTTCCCATTTGATGGATCCAATGTCAAGTACACTTGCAGCCAATCTCAACTTTGAATTAACCTGGAAGCTCATACCCAAATCCAAACCGAAACCCTTATTCATCTTAAAGGCATCAGCAGGATCCAAATTATCGGTGTCGAAATCCATATTTTCAAACCCACCAAAATCAATAAATGATGAGCCATTGATCATATAATCGGTCTCTATATCCATGTCATACGTTACATCTGAGGTAGTTATATTGAGGATATTATTCTCGCTGTAGAAATTGGCAAGACCATTTATTTTTTTAAATCGTGCACCTACAACAAATTTTCCAATTGCTCTGGAAATTCCTAAACCCAATTCGTTGTAGGCAAGAAGGTTAAAACTCGGGGCAATATTGATAGTCTGACCGACGAATTGCCCGTTGCCATTCCATACAAACTCCAGAAGTTCTTTGGGTAGCGCGATTTCATTTGAGTTTCTGACCCCATGATGAATTGAAAAATTCCAATCCTTGACCGTAATTCCAAAAGCCAATGTCTGTGCCGCATTGTTAATGAAGTGGTTGCTCGCTCCATCCAATGCAGTCAACATATCATCCAGATCCAGAACGTTTTCGTTACCCTGAGCAAAGACTACATCATTATAAGCAAAGCTGTTATTGAAGCTGAAATGAGGACTAATGAGCCCAATATTCAGTTGGTATTCGCTTAGGTTAGCCGGATTAGTAAAATTGGAATTAAAGGCCTTGTCCATGAAATGTATAGCCAATTCCTGAGCGCTGACTGACAAAGCAGAGAAGGCGCAAATCGATAAAGTAATTATGTATCTAATCATATATATTTCTTTGATTGAGATGTTGGGATTTTAATCTTGAACTGTTATTCTGGCGCCTACCTGGATATCCATTTCCTGGTTGGCATTCAATCTTACATTAGTGTTTCCATCATTGACTGTGGAAAGGACTGCTTTGATATCCATTTTCTTTGTAGCATTGAAAATGATCTGAGCCCTGCTTTCATTGACGGTTTGTATAATCGTATTGGTTGTTGTTGAAGAAACATCGCCGTTTCCATCTACCACCGCGGACTCTATCAATTGCATGTTGTCTACAAACAGTGAATCCAAAATAATTCCCTGGTCATCTTTGAAATATAACTGCACATCCAGATCCACAGGAATGCCATTGACTATGTCTATCGTGAATTCTGCCTCTTTTATATTCTCTACATCAGCTATATCAGCGTCAAATTCATTAATCAGAGTAAATCCTGATGCTTTACCATAAACAGGGAGTTCTACGAACACATCTGATGAAATCGATGCATCATCAGTTATGAATCCTTCCAAAGTTGGGTTATTTGGATTTGTCTGCACCGATAGGGCTATGTCCAACTCCGTCAATTGATCAGCAAAGAAATCGTCAATATTGGAATTGTCCTTATCCACATAAATGCTAGTTGTTTCTGTCGAGCCAATCTCAGTAAGTCCAGGATAAAGTAATTCGTTAACCATCCCGATGACTGCACCACTTAGATTTGATCCCGAATTATTCACATTCGTGGCACTGACCGCATCAAAGACATACGCAGAGGGAAAACCTACATTTGAGGATACGTCGATTCGAATTTTCGGGTCTGCAAATGTCAATTCACCGGATTGCCAATTGTCGTAAATATCCATTGGGATGATCTCGTTAGGAAGTGTGAATATTTCATTGGTCCAGGAACCTTTAATAGTTTTGTAACCAAATCCGTTTGCTTGGCCAGATGCTCCATCTAAAGTCACCGATCCACTGGCACTATTTGCTGAATACATTATGGTCATCTCACCGTTGTCAAGTGTAATTTTATAGTTTGAAACATCCATAGGCCCTACAGATTTGGTCATTGGCCCGCTCCCAGGTGTGTATTCCAGACTAACATTAGTTGTAAACATTTCGCCATCTGATGTCAATTCAGGAATCATCAAAGTAACATCCACATTTTCCTCCATACTTGAGGACACACTAAATTGGAGTGTACCACTTTTAAGTTCGATCTCGGAGACATCAAATCCATTGTTTGGTTGCAAATTGACTTTAAATCCGTTTTCAGTAGCGTTAAAAGGAATACTTGACGGAATTGTAATTACATCTACAAATGCTACTTCCGGCCCCTTTGTATCAAACATTATGGTCATGCTCCCATCCGGAGCAATGTCAAGGAATGACTGTCTGTCATCATCCTCTTCAAACAATTCGTCCAAAGTCAATTTTGTATTAATGATGGGTAAGGCAAATTGGGCATCAATTGCTACCTCATCAATGTCTCCGATATTTTCCAAATCCTCGCACGAGGTATAAATGAAAATCAAAAGACACAATAGAAATAATTGCTTAAATGTGCGTGTCATAAACTGTATTCTTACGAATA
The DNA here is from genome assembly GCA_018680005.1 of Bacteroidia bacterium. GTDB lineage: Bacteria > Bacteroidota > Bacteroidia > Chitinophagales > Saprospiraceae > HDS-20. The sequence goes on from JAHHJQ010000137.1 coordinate 6,070, forward strand.
TTAATGGTTATAGAATAGGGATGTAATTTCATCCGGAATTGCCAGTCTTGAGGAAAAAGGAAAGTGTGCGGTATAGAGGGGATTCTAAACCAGAATTGGACAAGAATCAGGCCAAAGGAAAATACAAAACCTTGTATTCCTGAGGGGAAGGTGACAGGTAAATCTTATGATTATGTCAAGATCACTATCTAGTATTCAAAGGGTAAAACAGGAGATTTCTTAACCGTAGACAAAGTCATTAAGGTTTTTAGTCTTTCAATCTCCTCGATCTGCGACAGTGTTTTGAATAGCAATTGTTCGTAGGTTGGAATATCCTGGCAAATGATCTTTATTAGAAAATCTGCTTCACCAGTAATAATATAGCATTCAGTTATTTCATCAATACTCTTGACCTTTTCCAAAAATTGCTGCTGAGCATTTTCTTTTTGCCATGCCAACGAAACCAGGACAAATGTTTGCACATTCAGACCTATTGCATGCGCATCAACCACGGCGTGATAAGAAGTGATGATTCCTGTAGTTTCCAGCTTCTTAACACGTTCCAGTGTTGGGGCTGGAGACAGTCCAACTTGCTTTGATAATTCCAAATTAGTGATCTTACCGTTCTCCTGAAGAATTTTGAGAATATTGAGATCTATCTTATCAAATTTTGTACTCACGGTATCCTTGGATTAAACATGAAATAAGTGACGCAATATACCGCCTTACTATCAACTCGCCAAATTATATTTGGAAAAGGGCGCCTTGGTAATATGAAATCAGAACATATACTTAGAAGAGATACAATGAATTCTCTTTGGATTAATATTGGTCACCTATGGGAATATGCCTAATGCCATATAATCACCAGCAATCTTCTCCAGGGCATATAAAAATGCTGCAGTTCTCATGTCTTGAACCTTTTTTCGGCGTTTCATTACATTCCGGATGTCATGATAAGAGTTAATCATCGTTTCTTCTAATCCAGAACGAACGAGATCTATTTCGTCAGCTCCCTTTGTTAGCACAGCTTTTTCTTTAGCACCGATGGTCTTCCCCGTTAGTTTTTCTACGGTAGTCATTAGTTCAAAGTAGACTTTGGATTCAAACCTTTTTTGCATCCTTCCAAAACGCATGTGAGACAGGTTTTTCAACCACTCAAAATAGGATACTGTCACCCCCCCTGCGTTAGCATACATATCCGGAATAATCAATATGTTTTTATTCAAGAGTATTTTTTCTGCTTCGGATGTTATTGGCCCATTGGCTGCTTCAATTATGATTTTTGCTTTGACACCAGGCGCATTGTTCACCCTAATTTGATTTTCCAGTGCAGCTGGTACGAGGATATCACATTCTACATTTAAGACATCTTTTCTGCTTGGCAAAGTAGTCGTTCCTGGAAATCCAACAATCGTCTTTTTCTCCTTCCGATACTTCATGAGTTTGTCGATGTCGATACCATTTTCATCGTAAATGGCACCCTCGTATTCTGCCACACAAACAACCTTCGCCCCACCTTCATCTATAGAAATTTTAGCAGTATAGTATCCAACATTACCTAACCCCTGGATGGCCATCGTTTTACCCTCCATACCGGTGGTTAAACCTAAAGCCTTCATATCATCCTTGAATGACAAGGCTTCTTTCAAGGCATAGAAAACTCCACGACCTGTAGCTTCGGTTCTACCATTGATACCGCTCTGGCTGACTGGTTTTCCTGTAACGCAACCGGCAGCATCGATTTCACCTCCTTTGATGGTATTGTAAGTATCATAAATCCAGGCCATTTCTTTGGCCCCGGTTCCATAGTCCGGAGCAGGAACATCGATACCAGGGCCAATAAAATTCTTTCTTATCAGTTCCATCGCATATCTTCTTGTCACCCGCTGCAACTGTGCCGAAGTTAACTCCCTTGGTGATACTTTGACACCTCCTTTAGCACCTCCGAAAGGAACATCGACGATTGCACATTTATAGGTCATCAAACTGGCTAGCGCCATCACTTCTTCCTGATCTACTTTCTGACTATAACGGATACCACCTTTCGTGGGCATACGATGATGGCTATGTTGAACACGATAGGCTTCAATTACCCGATATTCATTTCCAATTTTCACCGGAAAATACATCTGATAGACTGCATTACAAACTTTTATCTGAGTGAGTAATCCTGGCGGAATGGTGCTCAAGGCGGCCGCTTTATCGAAATTAGCGCTAACGCTATCGAGAAAGCTTACTGTTGCTTTGCTCATTTAGAGTGAATTTGGTTTTCCAATTTTTTGACCTTTCGATCTATGATCAAGAGGTATATCATCAATCCTATGAAAATGATAACCAAAACACCGACAACATTGTAGAATTTGCCGGAATGTGTCATCAATTCATTGTACTGATTTTCATTTTGCCCACTTAAATTGGTTAGGAAAAGTAAACAAAATCCAAAAGCTAAAATGCGATATATTTTATTCATCCTTTAGTCTTTGAGCGATTATTTATTCATTAGATTATACTTGATATCCAGTAATCGATACCTCACATTGGCTAGCCATAATCCAATAATTATCCAACCAATGATTGCTGGATAAAATATCATTCGCATAGAATTATCGAGATCATTTGCCCCCAAGCCCGGATTTCCGCCATTACCAGGATGCAAGCTATCCATCATTCTGGGGACTACAAATATCAAAGGGATCAGAGCTACAAATGCGAAAATGTTGTAAACCGCCGCGACCCTTCCTTTGCGATCATCATCTTCTATAGCATTTCGCAAAATGAAATAAGCCATATATATCAGCAGGGCTACAGCAGTAACAATTTGCTTGATATCCCAACTCCAATAACTTCCCCAGACAAATCTTGCCCACAGGGCACCTGTCACGGTACCCAAAATACCGAACAAGATTCCTACACTAGTGAATCCTACCGCTCTATTGTCATATTGATACGACTGTGGATTCCTTAAATATTTGATACTCCAATATACCGCTGCACCAAAAATGATAACCATTGCAAACCATAGTGGAACATGGTAAAATGTGTTTCTAATGGTCTCTCTTATGAGCGACATGCTTGGAAAAGTAAAAGCAGTGTTCAAGGTCAGGTCATTGATAATATCCTTTTGCCACAAGGTTTGACCTTCTACTTTGGAGATTGAATCCTGAGTAATAAACACGGCATCTGGGGACACCATTGCTCCATCCACCGGATGGTCTAATATGAGTGTAAAAGGCACAACTCTGTCCGAAGAGGGCAAGAATCCAGGTATATCGAAATTGGCCACCAAGTTTTGAGCATTGATAACAGTGACATTCTTCGATAGTACGGCATTTCCTTCTTCATCTTTTAACCATGCTCGTATCGAGGCAGATCCTGAGTAATTGGTATTGTAGCCCGTAACTTCCAAATTGATTTGTTGTCCTGTTTTGGCAGCAGAAGGGGCCACAAGTTCAATACTTGGCTTGAGGGGTACAAGCATTCCTACGATCATTGAATAAATGATCAATCCGACGCCTATAAATTTCCAATACCAACCGTCTATCATGTTCCAATTTTAAGAAGGATTCATTCCCAATTAATCTTTCCACAAATATGGAAATAAAAGAAAACTAACACCTACCAAAAGCAAATCAATCGCGACTAAAATCAAAATGTCCGTCTCGTACGAAGTATCCGTTATCAAACCCAGACTCTGTTGACTTAGTTTAAGCAATGTAAAAAGCATAGGAAGTAAGAGAGGGAATGATAATATTGCGAGAAGGGTATTTCTATTGCTGGCAGCACTTGCTATTGAAGATGTAAAGGTGAAGACAATTGAAAAACCAGTTGCCCCAAGAAAGAGTGTCAAGAAAAACAGGCCATTCAGCCTAACGGGATTAATCGTAAAGAACGTAAGTAAGCCAAAAGCAATCATTGACAAAACAAAGAGTATCAACGTATTGTAAATATATTTGGACGTTAAGACGGCTATTGGATTAGCCAACGTGTAATAGTAAATTCTTTGTCGATCTGACTCCTGAATAAAACTTTTGGCTACAGCATTGCTTGATACAAATAAGACTACTATCCAAAAGACGGCATTCCATAAACCGGGATTATTGGATTGCGTCGCGATAACAACTATAAATATTGTACATGCTAAATAAAGGATAACTGATGCAAGGCTAAAACGCTGTCGCCAGTCCAGCAGTAAATCTTTTTGAATCAGGGCTTTAATTTCCTTCAGCATAATCTAGTGGCGCAAATGTATCATATTTCTGAATCTGACACCGTTCAATTGGAGTCAGAAATCAAAGGATATTGCCTAATGGACTGCTTATATATTAGAAAAATTCTTCATATTTGTTATGACTTATTGACCTACTAAAAATTCTACTTGTGAGAACCATTCTTACATATGCACTGCTGATTGTTAGTTTCCCACTATTCTCCTTTGATAAGAATTTTCAGTTTCATGAAATAACAGCCAAAAATGGAGATGGCGTCTTTAGCCTATTAAGGGCATATCAACTGGACAAAGCGCAATGTAATCACGAGCAGTTTTATAAACTTAATCAATTGCAACCCAGTCAGGGTCTTTTACGCGGTAGGAAGTATAAGTTGCCATTGCTCAAATTCAGATACAACGGGAAAAGTATCAGAAGTACGCTTGATAGCAATGATTTGCAGTTTGCGATAAAAATCAAAAACTATAATGAGCAACTCGTGGCTACCGGACTAAAAGCATCAAATTATCCAGATGATCTTGAATTGTTAGTGCCTTATAATTTTCTAAACTGTGCGGATGATCCCTCGCTCCCTTCCGATATTGCCAATGCGAGACGCATCGTGCATGATTTTGAAATATTCGGACCTTCATATCGAAATACGGAGATTATTGATAATAATCTGCGTGGCCAAGTATTTTATGTAGTAGCAGGGCATGGAGGCCCGGATCCTGGATCGTTGGGACGATCCAATGGAAACAGACTTTGTGAAGATGAATATGCTTATGATGTAGCCCTTAGATTGACAAGGTTATTGGTAAGTCACGGTGCTACGGCCTATATGATCAATAGAGATAAGGATGATGGCATTCGTGATGAACAGTATCTTGAATGTGATTATGATGAAGTTCTTATAGGAGATATTAAAATGAGCACAAATCAAATAAGAAGACTCCGTCAAAGATCTAATGCCGTAAATAAGTTATATGACCGCCACAAAAAGCAAAAAGTAAAGTCTCAGAAATTAATTTCAATCCATATTGATTCCAGACACAAAAATCAGAAGGCAGATGTTTTCTTCTATCATCACACTAAATCCATCAAGGGCAATCATTTAGCTGACCAGATGATGGATACCTTTGATCAGAAGTATAAAAAATATCAGTCAACCAGAGGATATAGCGGAAAAGTTCAAGGCAGGGATCTCCACATACTAAGAGAATCTAAACCACTTTCCGTATTTGTTGAACTTGGAAACATTAAGAACCCTTTTGATCAGAAAAGATTCTTGATTGTCGACAATCGAAAATTACTCGCCGAGTGGCTTTTTGAAGGACTCACCGCGAATTGATTACTTCATTAATTCTTTAAACCGAAGCCTAAATTTGCTAACCTTAGGCGTTATTACATAGGTGCAATAGGGATTACTCATGTTCTGATTGTAGTATTCCTGGTGATATTGCTCCGCAGAAAAATAGTTCTCTAATGGTACGATCTCTGTGACGATTGGATCCGGATATATCTTTTCTGCTTCAATCCGATCTCTTGATTTGTCAGCTATTGCATTTTGTTCTTCAGAATTATAATATATGCCCGAGCGGTACTGCGTACCTCTATCATTGCCCTGTCGGTTCAAAGTCGTGGGATCATGTGTATACCAGAAAACCTCTAGCAAGGTTTCCAGAGATATAATGTCCGGGTCATAACTCACCTTCAGGACTTCAACGTATCCAGTATTCCCGGAACACACTTCATGATAGGAGGGTCGAATTTTCGGATCTCCATTGCTATATCCGGACTCTACCTGGATGACACCCTTCAATTCCTGAAAAACTGCTTCAACGCACCAAAAGCATCCGGCGCCAAGCGTTATTGAATCTATATTTTTTTGATCCATATTGAGTTATTTAACCTGAAAACCGTTGAGGTGGGCGATGTCATTTTCACGTATAACTTCAAACCCGGATCCATGATATTGGATCTGAAACAACCCTGTATTTGCATGCCGGTAATTCTCCATTTCAGCCATTTCCTGCTCTTTTATTAAGCAAATCAAACATCTCAATGTTCGGCCATGTGTACAAACCAAAATCTGCTTAGTATGCAATGATCTCAGGTATTGTAAAAATCTTCTGCATCGTTCGATTAATTCAGTAGCACTTTCTCCACCTGCAACCCTGGCATCCAGATTGCCCGATGTCCATTGCGAAATCAGTC
>JAHHJQ010000139.1 GCA_018680005.1 Bacteroidia bacterium
CCATGCGGACGTATGTCACCTTAATTTGCATAAGACCTTTGCTATCCCTCATGGTGGAGGAGGCCCTGGTATGGGACCGATTTGTGTCAATGAAAAACTAGCTCCATTCTTGCCAGCGAAAGGGACCAACATGAACGAAGATGGTTATGTGGTTTCAGCAGCGCCGTGGGGAAGCGCAAGTATTCTGTTGATCTCGTATGCCTATATCAGAATGCTTGGGCCTGAAGGTCTGTTAAGATCTACAGAAATAGCCATCCTGAATGCCAATTATATCAAGTATAGACTGGAAGAATATTACAGTATCCTTTATACCGGCAAACATGGCCGTTCTGCACACGAGCTAATCGTAGACTTGAGAGATTATAAAGCCTATATCACGGCTGAGGATGTCGCTAAACGTTTAATAGACTATGGATTTCATGCTCCAACTTTAGCATTTCCTGTTCCCGGTACTATTATGATCGAGCCAACTGAAAGTGAGGATCTTGCCGAGTTGGACAGATTTTGTGATGCTATGATCAGTATCAAACATGAAATTGACGAAGTCTTGTCCGGGAAATTTGACAAAGAAAACAATGTATTGCACAATGCACCACATACATTGGGCATGTTATCAAGCGATGAATGGGAATTACCATATTCACGCAAAAAAGCAGCTTTTCCTTTGGAGTATCTTCAACCCAATAAGTTTTGGGCAAGCGTGCGAAGAGTGAATAATGCCTATGGTGATCGGAATTTGGTATGTACGTGTCCTCCAATTTCGGATTATGAAGAGGTCGAAACTGTCAGTTAGTATTCATTGAGAAAGTTCATGCCTATATAATAAATTAGGTGCCAACCATCCTCGGATTTAGCAAATCTTCGTTCCATACCTACAGATCTGTTGATATGAGTGATTTTTTCGACGATCATATCCTCAGTAAGGACCTCCAATGAACGCTCAAATTCCTCATTCGATTCATCGAATGGTTGATGTATTATCCAGTCTTGTTTTGTCCATCGGAATGCATTCAAATCAATCAAGGTATCCATCATAGAAGGTGCTCCTTGTAGTGGAAATCTGATATGATTCAACTGGAATAGGGAATCTTCATGAAATTTTACGTAAAAGTCCAAAAAATCTTCCGGGATTAAAGTTTGAGATTGCTCAGGAGCTTCGTTCCTGCTTTTCAGTTGGCAGCTCGTCGAACTCATAAAATATAAGCACCCGAGGAATGCAAGAATGATGGGAAGTCTAGATTTATGCATGCTCAATACAATAAACGAAAAAGTAATCTTGAATTTTTTGATAATGGATTTCAAAGTTGTTTTCATAATCTGGCATCTTCACAAGACCGATTGTAGAACCACCTAAAGGATTGTAAACGAACGGCCGTACATGTAGATTCTTTTTGAAATCTACTTTTCGTCTGCCATATGCCTTATATAGTGATTCTTTTGCCCCCCATATAATGTGATAATAGGAAATGTGATCCGTTGATCCTTCAATAAAATCAAACTCATCCTCGCTAATAAATTTTCCGGCCAGCTTTAAAATTCTCTCTGTTTCAATTTGTATATCAATTCCTACGTTGGCCTGCTTCGCAAAAATTGCTGCTGCTTTTTGATGGCTATGTGTTACAGATATATCGCCTTGAATCGGCACGACATGGGGTTTTCCATGATTATCCTTAATAATCTTGTAACCTAAATCAGAGATTTTGAGCTCCTGCAATATTGCTCTCGAAGCTAAAAGCTGAAGTCGATGCACTCCTTTTTTGCAGTGCAATTCAGACAATTCGTCTTCCGAATAACTATAGTTATCGAGAAAGTAGGTTTCATTTTCACAAATTTCCCAGATGCCTACCTTATAATCATCTGAATCAAGAATGAACTCTAGCGGCATTGATTCAAAACTCCTTTTGTGATGACAAAAATAGAGAAATGAATCCTGACCGTTTTAATTTTACTTCCGAACCGTTTATGCGCCTTATTTGTAGTATACTTGATATTATCCAAAAGCTGACTTTGGTTATTAGTATTAAGAAAGTTCCAATTGCTTCATTTGGTAGAAGTTCAGAAGATTACCAAGCTTACCGGCCATAAAGGTTCCATTTTTTCTCTGGCAAAGAGAGGAGACCAACACTTCATTTCTTCAGGAGGAGAGGGTTGGGTTGTCTCTTGGGATTTGAACAATCCCGATCCGGGTAGGTTAGTGGCAAAGGTAGATTCCAATCTGTTTTCTGTATACATTGATGGCGAGACAATCATCGCAGGTGATATGAATGGAGGTATTCATTGGGTAGACATTCAAAACAATTCATCGATCGATCTAGCTTTGCACAGGAATGGAGTATTTGGAATATTTAGATTGGGGGATTGGATCTATTCCTTAGGTGGCAGTGGATATCTAAGTAGAAGCCATATTCAGAATCCAAGATCACAGGAATCACTACAGCTGTCTCATATGTCTCTCCGCAGTATTCAAATGATATCCGATGATACAGCTGCCATTGGAGCCAGTAATGGGAATATATATTTTGTGAATCTGAATGAAATGAGCATGATCAATATGATAGAAAATGCCCATGATAATTCAGTATTTGCACTAGGATTGGATAACAAAACAAAAATGTTATGGAGTGGAGGAAGGGATGCACAGATCAATATATGGAATCTTGAAGGAGATCTAATAAATTCCATACCTGCACATATGTATACTGTCAATAGTTTGGCATATTTGTCCAATCATGGACTAATGGTATCTGGAAGTCGGGATAAGTCGATCAAAATCTGGGATACCACGAATTTCCGATTGATTAAGGTAATTGAGGGAATGCGAGATGGCGGTCACTTGAATTCTGTGAATTGTCTGCTTTGGACAGGTTATAAGGATTATCTCATCTCCGGAAGTGATGACAAAAGCATTTGTATTTGGAGAATATCAAAAAGTAAATCATGATTCTATCTGACAATAAAATTAGGGAAGGTCTTGCTAGTGGGGATATCGTAATTAAGCCATTCCGAGAAGAATGCCTGGGTACGAACTCTTATGACGTTCATCTTGGCAAATATCTGGCGGTGTATAAAGATCGTACATTGGATGCACGCAAGCACAACAAAATAGAAGAACTGGAAATCGGACCTGAAGGGTTTGTACTTCAACCGGGAACACTTTATTTGGGCGTAACCGAGGAATATACAGAGACCCATAATGCAGTTCCGTTCTTGGAAGGCAAATCAAGCATAGGTAGATTAGGTATAGATATCCATGCTACAGCTGGTAAAGGTGATGTTGGATTTTGCAATACATGGACACTTGAGATTTCATGTATCCAACCGGTTCGTATCTATGCCAGTATGCCAATAGGTCAACTAATATATTTTGCTGTAGAAGGTGATATTCAAAACTACTACAACAAAAAATCCAATGCCAAATACAACGAACTGACCATTCGACCAGTGGAAAGTATGATGTGGAAGAATAAATTCTAGCAAAAGAAAAAGGCTATAAATTCTAGATTTATAGCCCTCAAATTGACATTAAAACTTGATTTCAAGCTTTAGTGGTTTTGAATGTTTAATTCTTGGTATAAGTTCAGTACCTATTTTATTAATCTTGACGTTGATTTGACAAGGAGGTCACTATAATCCAAGACCGATCTACTATGACAAAGATCACTTCTAAAATCTCTTATCTTCTTGTGCTGTGTATAGCTATAGGTGCTGCATGTAGTCAATCCAAATCTCCTGAAGTGGCAATGTCAGAAAAAGTACCACAGGAATCCCCGAAAGGGGATATTCCTAAATCAGTACCCAAGGCCGAAATTCTTGATCTAACCGGGGAGGTTCCACAATTTGTAGTCATTGCCGGGTCATATAGTAGCCTCGAAGCCGCGCAGTCCAAAGTGCGCAAGCTAAGAGCATTAGGATTTCAATATGCTGATGTGATCCAAAGAAAAGACAGTGAACTCCATTTTTCCGTAGCAGAAAGATTTGATAGCGAAGAAGCAGCAGATTCGTTTTCCAAAAAATTAAAGACAGATTATGAAATTAAGTCATATGTATATGAACTGAATTTAGAATGATATAACCATATTTGTATCGACTTACTATAATTCTTGGACTACTATGGATACTAAAACACAAAATATCGTCATCACCGTTCTTGGTGTATTATTGGTCATTTGTCTTTGGTTTACTTTTGACATCTTTGGAAAAAAATCCGATCCGGTAATAGAAGAACAAGCTATTCCCTACAAGGAAACATCGCAGTCAGTCGACCTTGACTTTACTTCTGTAGACGTTGATCTGGATGCCCTTAGGGAAAAATATGGAAACAATTTGGATTCAGTATATGCCGCATATTTTCCCGAGGATGATGATGTAGACTATTCTAAATTGGAAGAAAACCGATCTTCATATGCCCAAGTGAATGAAAACGGCAGGACGGTCGTCTTAGATCAAAATCCTCAATACATGGTAATAGCGGGCGCGTTTTCAACGAATGTTAATGCACAAACATTTGTAAAAATGCTTGATACTAGGGGATACCAGGATGCTGAGATTGTCAAATTTGATAACAGCAAGTATATTTCTGTCTGTGTTGACAGGACTGATGATCTATCCCTGGCTCGCGAACAAGTAGAATCTCTAAAGGCGTTGAATATCGAGGCATATGTGCATACGCGCAAATCCTCAAAATCAAATAACTAGAAACTGGATAAGTTCGGATAGTTTAGATACTATGCTCCAAAGGCTTCTTTCCATGCAAGGATCCCTCCGAGCAAATTTCGAACATTTTTAAACCCGGCATCTTTCATGTATTGTTGAGCCATAGCACTTCGGACTCCAGATCGGCACATCAGCACGATTTCCTTGTCTTTTGCTTCTTCATATTCATCAAAGCTTGTGACAAAATCATTAAGCGGTCTCAACTGTGCGCCTAGATTACTTTCTTCGTATTCATGGGGTTCCCTTACATCAACAAATACGAATTCATCAACTCCTTCAAGTTTTTCTTTGAGTTCGTGAACCGTGATATCCATATATGGAAAGACTAATTAGGTGAGTATAGAATCATACAAATGTAAAGGTTTGATATTGATTCTTCCTGAAAACAAGAAAGAGACAAGCAACTTATCTTAACAGCATAAATTTATGATGATACAATTCGTCAGTTTTACGATTTCTGATCTTTAAAAAGTAAATACCATCGACAAGTTCTGAGAAGTCTAATTCATTTTGAAGATATCCACTTTTGATATTTTGCCCCATGATATTGAAAGCATCATATTGAAGATCAAAGAATGGCACTGCCTCAGAAATGAAGTTTAGTATCCCTTTGGTGGGATTTGGATAAACCTGGATGATATCAGTCAGTGGATCAGGAGTGGCTATACTTACCGTATTCGTGCTCTGAGGGAAAGTGTCACCCAAAATTGGCCTGATCATAACTGCGCCCTGATGTGTTGTAGGAAAAGGAAACCATCCTGTACTCAAAGCGACAAAGTTTTTAGAGGCTCCATCAAGACTATTTCGATCAAAACCAATTGGGATTTCATTAGTCGAAGCGGATTGCAATCCAATATAAAATCGCGTGTTGGCTGGAACCGCAACTGCTATGGGATCTTCTGTAATTTGATCCGTCAGTACATAAGTCGAAAATCCCTGTAAAGTATCGAAGACTGTATTAGCCAAAAATGGTTTCAACAATATATTCTCAAAATCCGGATCCTGATCCAGCGTATCAATGTAGACTTTCAAATTGAAAAGCTCTTTTGTTAAATCAAGACCATCTACCTGTATGAAACTTATCGCAACAGCCCGAATGGTATCTTCTGTATACGCCATAAACTCAACTCCGATCTCTGTACCCGTATTCTGAGCAATTATATTGGTCTCTGCGGACCCATCATCATAGGAAAAGTAGTTATCAAAAACTGTTGTTCTGGAAACTACATTATTTAAGAGTGCTTCCCTTTCTTCATCATCCTGGTCAAAGGAATAATCGATTCTAAATATCAGACTATCCTCTCCGATATAATTGTTTATCATGTTGGATTGGAAAGAACTAAAATTGTCTATGTCGTTAGTTAGTTGCAACTGTGTCTGTGCATCGATATTATCCTGGCCTGGGTCCAACAGTGGTTGAAAGGAAGTGAGTGGGAAGGTATTCGTTACCCTTTCAGAAGGAAAATAATTGCTAGAAACGGCAATGACTGATTTGTCAAAGTGATTATACATTTCTACAGTGAAACTATCCCGAAGAATGTCTGGTGCAGCAAGAAAGTGTTTCCACGGGATGGAGGAATATTCCTTAATTATTGGATCAGGAACTCTGGTGAAGGCCAAATCATTAAAACTCTCACTTGGTGATCTATTGTCATTGATCGCTATATAATCGAGATGCCACAGATCTATGGCACCAGTATTCGTTGAGTAATTGGTGAATCTAAACTGAAAGCCGTTATAAAGAAAATTGGGGTTATCCAAATGTATAGAATGAAAGGAAAATGGCATCTTCTCAGTTGATGGAGTTCCATTGGTAATTCCATCAAATTTCATCTGCCTGATCCATTCACCATTTACATCACGAAATTCCAGAACCAGCGAGTCTATCTCCTCTGGGCGATCTCCAAAACCTTCAGGTTGTATCCAAAAACTAAAATATACATCGTCGGTCGGGGAGAATGCATCCAGGTCCAGATAGGTACTGGTCAACATATCCGATCTACCATGACCTCCATAATAGGGT
>JAHHJQ010000144.1 GCA_018680005.1 Bacteroidia bacterium
TACCAAAGTAGATGATCCAATTGCCTAAGTCACTCGTTTGAGCTAATAATGTGGAAGAAAGGATCAGAAATGCAAATGCTAGAATATTGGCTTTCATTTTGTTGAGCTTAATGTTTTTCTAGAAAGATTACGAATTAAGCAAAAACAAGAATTATAGCCAATTGTTGAAGACAAATTAATCCAAGAAATCTCACGGCTACTTAGTCAATCTCATTCATTCCAACTACCCAGATTCCTCTCAGTTCATTGAGGTTATAGCCTATGGCCTTATCCTCAGGATACAGACGGGTGAGATGATCTATTGTGGATTTCTCTATATCCTTTCCTGATTCGCCATGACAGTGGAGACAGAGGTCAATGGTCATAATAGGATAATAGCCCACCTTTTTTCCAGCTTTATTGAGAAACCTGGGCCGTATCGGTTCTTGATTTGCCAGTCGCTTTTTGGATTGAAAGATATAGGCTAATTCATCGAGATCAGCTTCATTATTGGGATTCCGGTTTAAGTCAGACACGCGTCTTAATCCAACCTGAAGCACTGTTTGCATACTGTCTGTCAATGCAATGGCTTCCTGATTACAGAATGTTAATGCTCCTGCTATTCCTTTCCCTGCTATGGCTTTTTTAAGGTTACCGGCTAAGACAAGTTGGGTTTGATTGGCGTATTCCTTTCCTTGTCGGAGGTATTTCATTTCTTCTTTGGTGAGGTCTTGCTGATAGTTCGCCTGCTCCTGCTGGTAGTGATGTTCCAGCCATTGAGGATTTTCCATATCGGTATGATATACATAGGTGGCTATGGCACTGAGTTGATCGTCACTCAATGGCATTTTTGGCATTAATCCAAATTTCTTTACTGCATTGGGCATTCTGGTTTCGCTGACTGCAGGATCCTGAACCATGCGTATGAATTGTTGTATGAACTGACCCTCACTGTCATATACCTCGAGATAATGGTCTTTGACCGCTACCATTGGTGGTGCCAGACGGTTTTTGAGATCCATATCGGGATTGTGGCAGGCTACGCAATAGGTCTGAAGTAATTGTTCCCCCACTTTGTATACTTCCGCATCATATGAAGCCAATTGTGCTTCTCGGGAAGACCCGGAGTTTTTGCACTGCGAGAGTGTTAAGATTATTGCCAAGACTGTCAAAGTGTAGATGACCGGTTTCATTTTGATGATTTGTGTGATTCAAAAGGAATATGCATCTTATTCCTGGTCTAAGTTCTTCAATTTACGATTACCATTGGGTGACTGAGGTTACTTAGCCTGTCTGGCACAAAAAGAGTGATATTGTTTTGGGGTAAAATGCGAAACAGCCTTATTTTCTAACTTCACAGTTTTAAGCCGCTTGGAATCTGTTTTCGGATTAAATCCATGAAATCTAAAAAATTATTATATAATTATAGGCCAAATGAAATGCGCTAATGAGTAAAGAATTAATCGGGATAACTAGAAAGCATGTATCTGAACTATATGATCCCACATTGGATTATCACAATATCATTCATGCCGAACGTGTGATGAGTGTTGCTTCAGATCTTGCGAAACAAGAGGGGCTTGAAAAATCCGAGATCTTAAAAATCAAATTGGCTGGTCTGTTTCACGATGTGGCTTATGCTGAAGCCCCAGATAATCATGAAGCCAAAAGTGCAGAAAAAGCCAAAGAATTTTTGCAAACACAAGGCTTATCAGAAGCGGATATCAATGACATCTGTGCATTAATATTAGCGACGAACATCCACAGCCGTCCAAGAAATATTGGTGAAATGATCATGCGTGACGCTGACGTTTCGTATTTAGGAAGCACGGATTATGGCGTTATTAGCAATCTTCTCAGATCTGAAATGGAAATGCTTTCGGGTAATAAGATGGATGACGAAGAATGGAATGATCTCACAGCAAAGTTTGTGACAGATCATCAGTTTTTTACAGATTCAGCGAGAAGACAATTTGGAGAACAGAAAGCCAAGAATCTAAAGTCAATCATTAAGACGAGAAAATTATTTTCCAAGGTTTCAAAAAATACGATTCCTGAACGCGGTATCGAAACCATGTTTAGAGTGGCTTTGAGAAATAACAATGGTCTGGGTCAAATTGCGGATAACAAGGCTAATATTATGTTGAGTGTGAATGCTATCATGCTTTCACTGATTTTATCTTCTTTGCTTCCAAAGCTGGACAACAATTCATTTCTGATCATTCCGACCATCATTATTATTATCGTGTGTTTATCTACCATGTATTATGCTGTGTTGGCAACACGGCCAAAAGTCGTTCGTTCTCAGTATAGTCGGGACGCACTATTAGCGAACAAGGTCAATCTTCTCTTTTTTGGAAATTTCAACAACATACCGCTAGAAGAATTTGAATGGGGCATGGATCAGATCATGTCTGATAAGAATCTCTTGTATGGATCACTAACAAAGGACTTATATTATATCGGGCTTATTTTGGATAAGAAATACAAGTACCTTCGGATCTCTTACACGTTATTCATCTTTGGTCTCATCGCCGCTGGTATTAGTTATATCATAGCATTGCTGGTTTAGGCATTAGTTCCTCAGATCATCTTACTATATTTATCGCAAACACATATCATTGACTATGAGATTCCTGTTATTCCTCGGGCTCCTACTATGCCCATTCACGCTTTCTTTTGGACAATCCAATTCTAGTAATTCTACCTCGGCACAAGAATATTTATCTCCTTTAAAATGGCGAAATATTGGACCTTTTCGTGGTGGGCGCTCTGTCGCTTCTTCTGGGGTCGTTGGAGATCCGTTGACCTATTATATGGGGACCACTGGTGGTGGTGTATGGAAGACGGAAGATGCCGGCCAGCATTGGAAGAATATTTCTGATGGCTTTTTTAAAACCGGTTCTGTTGGAGCGGTGGCAGTTTCCGAGAGTGATCCCAATGTCGTTTATGTAGGTATGGGGGAGCATGCTCCTCGAGGCGTAATGACTTCATATGGAGATGGTGTATATAAATCTATTGACGCAGGGAAAACCTGGTCACATCTGGGATTGGAAAAAACCCAATTTATTTCCCGAATTGTCATTCACCCTAAGAATCCAAATGTTGTATACGTAGCTGCGCAAGGTGCATTGCATGGCAATTCCAAAGAGCGAGGAATCTATAAATCTACTGATGGCGGCAAGACATGGCAAAACCTGCTATATGTCAACGAACGCACCGGTTGCTCCGAATTGTCCATGGATATGAGCAATCCAGAAGTATTATATGCAGCCATGTGGGAGCATCAGCGATTGCCATGGAAAGTCATTAGTGGTGGACCAGGAAGTGGATTATACAAATCTACCGATGGAGGAATTACCTGGAAAAAGATTCATAAAGGCTTGCCAGAAGAAAAAGGAAAGATGGCCATCGCTGTCTGTCGATCTAATCCTGAAAGAGTTTATGCACTCATAGAAAGTGATTCTAATCAGGAAAAAGGTGGACTCTTTGTTTCGACCGATGCAGGCGGCAGTTGGAAAAGAATAAGCAAGGATCACCGACTGATTCAACGTGCCTGGTACTATATCGAGGTGTTTCCAGACCCAAACGATGAACATACATTGTATGTCCTAAGTGCACCTTGTTTACGGTCTATTGACGGAGGAAAGACGTGGGAAAGATTGTCGGGAACTCATGGTGACTACCACGACCTGTGGATTAATCCGGATAACTCAAAAAATCTTTGCATATCTAATGATGGAGGTGCAGCGATCAGTTTCAATCAGGGAAAGACCTGGTCGACACAAGCGAATATGCCGACTGCACAATTCTATCGCATCGATCTCGACAATCAATTTCCATACAACATCTATGGAGGACAGCAGGATAATTCATCAGTAAAAATAGCCAGTCGCGAGATAGGAAGCAGGGGCATCAGTACCAGAAGCTGGACGTCTTCTGCAGGAGGGGAAAGTGCTTTTTTGGCATTTGATCCGGACAATCCGAAATATGTGCTTGGAGGAAGTTATTTGGGAACGATAGAAGTACTCAATACCGAGGCCAATGCGGGTACGAAGATCATGCCTGCTCCCATCCAATATTTGGGGAGAGAAGCGCGGGATATGCGTTAT
>JAHHJQ010000159.1 GCA_018680005.1 Bacteroidia bacterium
AGCAGGAAACTGAAAGACCTGATGTTGACGAGCATCATTTACAAACTGTCAAATCCAAACTAAATATACTCCTGGAACAACGCGAGGACTTGACTACGGCCATAGATCAGCTTCTTCATGACATTGAGAACGGAAGAAAATACATGAAAGTCTATAAGCAGATGAAGATGTATAACGATCCAAATCTTAATCCGGTTTTGTACCAAAAGTCCCAATCGTAGTTGAATAAACCTTTCCACATTCTCGTCATTCGGATGTCAGCCATGGGTGATGTGGCCATGACAATTCCTGTGCTTAGAGTGCTGCTCGCGACCTATCCCCATCTTCAGATAACTGTGCTCACCCGGGCACTGTTTATTCCGCTTTTTGAAGAATTTGAGCAGGTTCATATGATCATTCCCGATCTCAAGAAAAAACATAAAGGTATCCTTGGACTTTATCGTTTATCTAAAGAACTATCGACACTGAGTATTGACTATGTTGCAGATCTTCATGATGTGTTGAGATCAAAAATCCTGCGATATTTTCTGGCCTGGAAATCTATACCAATTGCAGTGATTGATAAGGGTAGAGCTCAAAAAAAGCAACTCACTCAAAACAAAAAAAAGCAACTAATTCCATTAAGAAGTACCCATCAACGCTATGCTGATGTTTTTGAATCTAGCGGGTATCCTGTTAATCTACAGGAACATCGATATCCTCCGAAACAAGATGTACACCCAAGCACAATGGATTTGATTCAGCTCTTATTGGCAGATCATCCTTTATATGAGAATTGGATTGGAATTGCACCTTTTGCCAAACATTCAGGCAAATCATATCCAATTGATTTGATGGAGGAAGTTATAGAAGATCTGGCAGGAGAGAAAGTACTCATATTTCTGTTCGGTGGTGGTCCAGAGGAATCATTAATCCTACAATCCATAGATAATTTCTATCCAAACGTCATATCCATAGCGGGAAAGTTGAACCTTAGTGATGAAATCAATTTAATCTCTGGGCTACAGGTAATGATTTCCATGGACTCAGCTAATATGCATTTAGCATCCAATGTCAACACAAGAGTGATCAGTCTTTGGGGAGCCACTCATCCATGCTTAGGATTTTATGGATTTGATCAGCATCCGGAAGATGCACTCTTACCCAACCCAGAACTTTATCCAAACCTGCCCAGTTCTGTTTATGGCAATAAAATCTTTCCTAAATACGAAGAATGCATGAGATCCATTAATCCCTTAACCATCACCGCAAAAGTGAAAGCTTTGCTAAATAATTTACCGATACAGACGGTAGCCATAAAATAAAGTCACATAAAAGTGAATGAATACCTACCTTCGCACCGTTTAACGCAATAGGCTATTCAATTAATACGATACTAAAACAACAATGAAGTTTACGGAGTTTGGATTTGATGAACATTTAATGGAGGCCTTAGGCTATATGGGATTCGTAGAAGCTACACCCATTCAAGAGCGAGCAATACCCATCATAATATCAGGAAAAGATCTTATCGGATGTGCACAGACAGGGACCGGTAAAACAGGAGCTTTTATCCTGCCAACACTATATAACATTGCCAACTCTAAGGGTAAAGGAATCAATACGCTGATTGTTGTTCCAACTAGAGAATTGGCTATCCAAATCGATCAACAAATACAAGGGTTTGCTTATTTCACTCAAGCAACTTCATACTCTATCTATGGAGGTGGAGATGGTGCGGATTGGGATAGTCAAAAGAAAGCATTGACACAAGGTACCGATATCATTGTGGCTACGCCGGGAAAGTTACTTTCTCATCTCAATATGGGCTATGTAGATCTTAGCACAGTCGAACATTTCATTCTGGACGAAGCAGATAGAATGCTGGATATTGGATTTCATGATGACATTCTAAAGATTGCCGAGTATTTGCCAAAAGTGCGGCAAAATCTACTTTTCAGTGCTACAATGCCCGACAAGATCAGAAAATTTGCTAAAAAAATATTAAAAGATCCGGAGGAGATTAGTATAGCCATTGCTAAACCTGCAGCAGGCGTATTGCAGGCAGCTTACTTGTGTTATGATGCACAAAAAATAAATCTTGTCAACAAGCTCATTGCAGACAAACCAAACTACGAGAGCATTATCATCTTTTCTTCTTCCAAGAAAAAAGTATCCGAGATAGTGCGTTCATTGAAATCTAAAAAATATGATGTCGAGGGGATTTCCTCCGATTATGATCAAAAGCAAAGGGAGGAAGTAATCAATAGATTTAGAAGTCGCTCTGTACGTGTCTTGGTTGGAACGGATGTTATCAGCAGAGGAATCGACATCAAGGATATCAACTTGGTTATCAATTTTGATGTGCCTAAGGACGCTGCAGATTATGTACATAGGGTGGGTAGAACTGCAAGAGCCAACACCACTGGCGTGGCACTTACCTTGATCACAGAAGATGATATGTATCTGTTTGACAGAATCGAAAGACTGATAGAAACAGAAATTACAAAAGTTCCTGTACCTGCAGAATTAGGACCATCACCCATTTATAATCCAAAATCCGGGGGTAACAGAGGCTATAGAAAAGGTGGATACAAGGGATCCGGCAAAAGACAAGGAAGAAGACCAAAAAACGCACGAAGAAACTGACCTGCATTTTCAAAATACCTGCAATCTCTAAATCTGAGTTGGGTTAAAATCAAATTCACCCATTCCAACCATTCAGTTCCAAAAATCTCCTGCGGACATAATCCCTTAAAATTTTCATTGCCAAAATGACGACTTTTTCAAATTGCTAGCCATTTGCATCCAAGTCTCCTACCAACCTTTTGTTAAGTCATATCAGGAGTGAACAATTAGATCGATTCTAGCATTTATTTGTACATTGAACGATATTCTATCTCATAATGTATTACTACTGGACTGCTGATGAAACCATTAAATCTGAAATCTATCATGAAATTGGTTCTCACAGCTACGTTTTTTGTAGCCTTAGCTTGTACTTTTCAGTCCGAATCACCTAAGTACACTCCTAAAACTCAACAGGTTGCTCAGAAAGATCTTTCAGGATACACCAAGGCTTATTTCGCCAGCGGATGTTTTTGGTGTGTAGAAGCTATTTACGAGTCTGTCGAAGGCGTTGCCGAGGCAATCTCTGGCTATCAAGGCGGGCATGTTGATAATCCAACATATGAACTATTGGGAACGGGAACAACTGGCCATGCAGAAGCAGTTGAAGTATATTATGACCCCGAAGTTGTGTCCTACAAGACTTTGGTTAAAGTATTTTTCGGATCTCACGATCCAACCACTTTAAATCGTCAAGGACCGGACAGAGGCACTCAGTATAGATCCGCAATCTTTTATCAAAATGAAAAGGAAAAAGCAATTGTCGATGCATACATTGTCCTACTAATCGAAGACGAAATTTTTGATGGTGAAATTACGACGGAAGTTGCACCATATAACACATTCTGGCCAGCGGAGAAATATCATCAGAATTATGAGGTTCGAAATCCCAACAACCCATATGTCAGATCGGTATCGATTCCACGATTGAATAAATTCAAATCAGCATTTCCAGAACTCTTAAAGAAGGAAAAACATTAAGAAGCGGACCCTCGGATTGCTTTCACTTCTTCTTCGGTAACGGAAGAAGCACCTTTTCCAAATCGACTTCTAATATAAGTAAGAATATGAGCTATCTCCTTATCTTTTAGATATGGTAATCCTATCATAGGTCCCTGATATTTTTGCCCATTGACTTCAATTGGTTCTTCAAGACCATTAATAACTATATTAACAAGCCTGGTTTTGTCTCCGGTAACCCAATCCGTATTGATCAATGGTGGATTGAGACCAGGTATGCCATCTCCTTTTGGCATATGACATGCAGAACAATGCTGAATGTAAAGCTTTTGTCCACTCTTAAAAATTGCAGCGGCTTCGTCATCCACTTTTTTAGATTCAGACTTGGATTCTACCTTTTTTTGTTCTGATTTTTCATTGCCATTGCATGCTAGAAGCGAAAACAAAACGAATAAAAACAAGCTAATAGATAGGGATAATTTCAT
>JAHHJQ010000180.1 GCA_018680005.1 Bacteroidia bacterium
ATTGATTCAGCATGTAATAATCACCGAAGATTCATGATTGTCCAGTTCCGTGATGATATGCTCTTCAGGGGATACGCACAGGATCAATGGGTAGAATATCAGGATTATCAAAATGCTGATTGGATTCATTTAGTTGACCTCTGGGTCGCTTATAATCGACATATCATTCGTGTGATCAACAATATCCCCAGGGGAATTCTATATCGAGAGAATGACCGCCATAATCTTCACCTGGTCGCATTCAGACCTGTTCCACAGGAAGAAAGGGTAACCCTGTCATATTTTATCGATGACTATATAGAACATATAAAGCATCATCTGCGACAGATCCTGGACTAGGATACAACTGGGATCCTTCCATCTACAACCACTACAATTTCACCTTTGAGTTTACTTCGCTCAGAGAGTATTTGCTGCACTTCTTCAATAGTTCCTCGGATGGTTTCTTCATGTAGTTTTGTCAATTCTCTGGAAATGGACATCTGATGATTGGGGCCAAATACATCCATTATCTGATCAACACATTTATTAATCCGATGTGGTGATTCATAGAGTACAAATGTTTGTTCGATTGATTTTAACCATTCCAATCGTTTGATTCGGCCTTTCTTATGAGGAAGAAAACCTTCGAAAAAGAACTTATCACAGGGCAATCCGGACTGTAAAAGTGCAGGAACAAAGGCGGTAGGACCTGGCAAAGTTTCCACACTAATATTTCGTTCGATACATGCCCTGACGAGAAGAAAACCGGGATCTGATATGCCCGGTGTACCTGCGTCTGATACAAGTGCTGCTGAACTATTTTGTTTGATTAGATCAAGAAAATATTCGAGTGACTGGTGTTCATTATGGGCATGATAGGCCTTGAGTGGTTTTTTAATATTAAGGTGCGCTAACAACTTACCGGTTACACGGGTGTCTTCAGAGAATACGATATCGACGGATTCCAATACCTCTATACTTCGTAAGGTGATATCCTTAAGGTTTCCGATTGGTGTAGGAACCAAAATTAGTTTTGACATTATTCTCTGAAAGCTGTGATTAGCGAAATCAACACATAGATCACCATAATCACGAAAATGGAGGCTTCTTTGATGATCAGTGCAAGGACAATAAATATAGCAACAAATATCCAACGCATTTCATTGGCTTGCCAGCCCTGTCCTTTAAATTTCAGACTAAACATTCTGATATTAGAAGTCATCAGAAGAGGGCAGATCAAACATACCAGATAGAGTACTATTGGTAGATCGACAAGACGCCCTAATCCATAACTATCATATACTTTGATTAAAAGAAGACCAATGATCAATGCAGCATTTCCAGGAGTCCCTAATCCATAAAAATCGCCGGATGTATCGGGTGATATATTGAATCTTGCCAGTCGCAATGCCGCTCCGACAGGAATCAGGAATGCAGGCAGTGCACTGAAAGCCAGCTGTCCATCGGTATTGGGATCCTGAAGAAGCTGAAATACTATTAATCCGGGTACAACACCAAAAGATACCATATCTGCCAGACTATCCAGATCCTTTCCAATAGGTGATGATACACCAATTGCTCTGGCTATAAATCCATCTCCAAAATCTGCAATACCTGCAATGGCAACCAATAGGCAAACCATCAGCCAATGATTTTCAAAAATATAATAGATGGCTAGCGTCCCACAGAATAAATTGATTAACGTTATAATATTTGGTATCTGGCGTTTGATAGTTTCTGATTTATAATTTCCTTAGATCGATTTTCGGCACTAAGTTAATTCTTCAAACGTTGATAACGATGTAATTCAGGGATGATGCACAAATCTATTTTTAGATATTTCATTGTACTAGGGATTCTGGTGCTGGCGACCAATGTTTTTGGACAAGTATCTAATGATGAATGCAATACAGCACTTCTGATTGAAAATGTCAATGCATGTTCTGAAGCAGGTGCTTTTAACAATGCCACAGCATCACCATCCGGTTTTAGTCAGGCAAGTTGTCATAGTTCAGTCAATGGCGATATGTGGTTTCAATTCGTTGCTGAATTTACTTCTGTCACCATAGTAGTAAGAGGAGAGGCATCCTCAAATCCTGGGGGAACACTACTGAGTCCTGCTGTATCACTATATACTGGAAATTGTAATGGTACTATAGATGAACTGGCATGTGGTACTGATCTGGCCAATTCACATGTAGCGGAAGTCACTAAGGATGGACTAATCGTTGGTGAGACCTACTATATCAGGGTGGATACCCGGGTGCCTAATATGCAATGTAATCGCCCTACATGTTTGGGTTCATTTCAGCTTTGCATCAGCAATTTCAACCTACCTGCGAATCCAGGGTCTGACTGTGTAACCAGTTCTGTTCTTTGCGACAAATCTTCTTTTACCGTACAAAGTGTTATCGGAGCAGGATCTGATGTATCCGAAATGGATGGCTCACCTTGTTTTGTGGGGACACCTACGAATATTGAAACGAATTCCACATGGTTCACATGGACAGCTGATAGCGATGGGACGCTCGAATTTACTTTGACTCCCTTAAATATCACGGATGATCTTGATTTTGTAGTTTACGAACTACCCAATGGAGTATCCGATTGTTCTGGTAAAAATCTTATCCGCTGTATGGCTTCAGGTCAGGGAACCTTTAGTGATTGCCTGGGACCAACTGGCTTGAGGGCAGGATCGACAGATACCTCAGAAAATTCAGGTTGTGAACAGGCCTCAGATGACAATTTTCTCAGACCTCTAGACATGGTGGAGGGTGGGAGCTATGCGCTTGTAGTGAATAATTTCTCAGGTTCTGGCAATGGTTTCGAAATAGATTTTGATGGATCAGGTGAATTCAAAGGACCTAAAGCAGCATTCACATATATGCCTGATGGAACGGATGCATGTCTAGGTGGACAGATTGATTTTGATGACGCTTCTACTATTGAAGATGGATTTATCAACAAATGGTCCTGGACATTTGGTACTGCAGCAGATATCTTACAATCCAATGGTGCGGATCCTCCTCCCATTACCTATAGTGAACCTGGTCCCAAGCAAGTAACGCTGACCGTTGAATCTGACCAGGGATGTCTGGTAACGACCATTGAAGAGGTGCTTATTGATCCTTGTTGTCAAACCCTCAATGCTATTTCTGAAACAGCATCGGTTGTTGATCTTCAATGCGCTGATATTGCTGATGGCCAAATCGCTCTTTCCGTGAGCAGTAATCTTGGGCCGCATCAGATTTTATGGGAAGATGGTTCTTCGATTCCAGATAGGAACGATCTGGCATCTGGTCTTTATTCTGTTGCAGTGTCAAGCGTATTTTGCGATACTACATTTCAATATACAGTTGGTGGCAATACTCCTATTACAAATGATACACTTATAACCATGCCTACCTGCAATGGTGGAATGGATGGAGCTGTTACATTAAATACTATGGGAGGAGTAGGACCCTATCAATATAATTGGAACAATACAGGGTATACTGATAATAGCACTCTTTCCAATATTGGAGTCAATGTTTATCCTGTAATTATTCGTGATGCTTTAGGTTGTGATGATACGCTTCAAATAGATGTTCGGGAGCTGGAATTATTATTGGTTCCAGGTGAGCAAAATATTTTTCAACCTTCATGTTTTGGATTTGATGATGGGCGGGTTGTTCTAAATATAGATAATGGAGCAGGACCATATTCTTATGATTTCAATGATAGTTTTGGATTTGTTACTCAGAATGAGAGGACAGGATTGATAGCAGGGGAATACAATGTGGATGTACTCGATGCAAATTTATGTAAGGGCAGTTTCTCGTTCGATGTTCAGGATCACCCTCCTGTTGAATTGGTCATTGATAAAAAAGATATCAGTTGTTTTGGAGAAGTGGATGGAGAAGCTGTTGCAAGGATTAGCGGTGGCGTTGGTGGTTATATATTCTCATGGAATAACGGATCACAAGATTCTATTATTAACAGTCTTCTTGCAGGGGAATATATCTTGATGGCCAATGATGCTAACAACTGCCGGGTTGAAGACACTATTGTGATAATTGAACCAGATCAAATCAATCTGACTATTGACAATGTAGTCGACGTTATCTGTTTTGGTGATGCCACAGGATCAATTACAGTGGTTCCTATTGGTGGATCCGGAGACTTTATATATAGTATTGATGGATCCACATTTACCAGTAATACCACATTTGAAAACCTAATTGCCAAGGATTATACATTAACGATAAAAGATATCAATGAATGTACCACTGCAATTATGGGATCTGTTACCCAACCAGAAGAACTGATCGTCGATGCGGGATCCGATCAAACCATTAAGCTGGGATTTGATACTATTATCATAAGTACCTACAGCCCAGGTACACAGTCAGTGATCTACAATTGGACACCACCACAAGGACTGTCTTGTACAGATTGTTTCGATCCGATAGCCAATCCTGTAGTGAGTACGACATTTGTGGTTCAAATCACGGATGAAACCAACTGTGTGGCAACAGATTCAATCAATATTTTTGTTGAGGATTTTCGACCAATCTTTATCCCCAATGTTTTTTCTCCGAATGCAGATGGGAGAAATGACTTTTTAGGCATCTATAGCAATATTGCTGGCGTAGGTATTGATATCTTTCAGATATATGATCGATGGGGTTCCCTCGTATATGAGGCTGAAAACCTACCTTTGAACGATCCGAATTCAGGATGGGACGGAAAGTTTGGAGACTTGGAACTCAATACTGGCGTGTATGTTTATTTTGCAAAGGTTCGATTCTTAGATGATAAAGTTCTTGAATACAAAGGCGATGTATTATTGGTTCGTTAGCTTGCTACTGGTGACAAGTATGTTCTATTCATGTTCTGACAACAGTTATTATGCTGGTGATACCATTCCCAGGGATCTGGTAAATATAGAACGAGTTGATTCTGTAACGATCACTTACAGCGATAGTGCTAAGGTACAAGTGATTATCACTGCACCATTATTATTGAGGCACATTGAATTCAATAATAACAGACAAGAATTTACCGAAGGCGTCCATGTCAAATTTTTAAATGAAGATGGATCAATGAACGGAACATTGGAGGCAGAATATGCCATACGATATGAAGCGAAACAAGGAGTAATCGTCCAAAACAATGTTGTATGGTCTAGTATTGATGGTAAACGTCTGGAATCAGAAGAACTGATATGGGATGAGAAGAACAAAAAGATACATACACAAAAACTCGTGCGCATCGTAACCCCAACTGAAAATGTCTATGGATACGGTCTCGAAGCGGATCAGGATTTTTCAAATTGGAGAATTCTGGCACCCCTCGGAGATCTCAGTGTCCCCAATCTTAAAGACTAGCGAGGCGCCAATTTAATAGGTAAAAAATAGACTTACTGCTGATCCTTCCGTATTTAGAGAAGGATATTACCTTTAGCCTAATGATTATTCTGGCAATTCTCGTATTCCTTTTGCTTTCTGCTCTATTCTCGGGGACAGAGATTGCCTTTGTTTCAGCATCCAAACTAAAACTTGAATTGGGGAAACAAAAACAGACCAACAAAGGGAAAATCATTAGTTCGTTTTATGAGCGTCCGGATAACTTTATTGGGACCTTGTTAGTAGGGAATAACATTGCTCTTGTAGTTTTTACCATCCTCGTGACTAGTATTCTGGAAGAAATTTTCAGACCTGTGATAACCAATGAATTAGTTCTGCTTCTTATAAATACGCTGATTATCACGTTGATCATTCTCATTTTTGGTGAGTTTTTGCCCAAGACAATTTTCAAACACTATTCGGTTCGAGCATTGTTCTTTCTGTCCAAACCACTTCAAATCATTAAGGCCATTCTATATGTGCCAGCTTATGCGATGTTGAAGACATGTGATTTAATCATTCTCAAAATATTTGGAATCAAGCTTCAATCGGATAGTGATACTTTAACCGCAATTGATCTTCAACATTTTGTAGAAGAAACCGCACAGGAAGTGGAGGAGGATATTGATACAGAATTATTCCAAAGGGCACTGGATTTCAAAAATGTCAAGGTCAAAGAATGTATGGTACCCAGGACGGAAATTGTGTATATCGAAGATACGCAGTCTATAGATGACCTGGCGCAGATATTTGTGGATTCGCATCATTCAAGAATAGTAGTTGTTCAAGAGGATATCGATAATATACTTGGGTATGTGCATCATCAGCAATTATTGAATAAACCCTCTTCGATTCAAGAAGTAATCATGCCAATCGAATATGTCCCAGAAGCAATGAGGGTACAGGATCTTTTGAAGAAATTCATTGATCAAAGGACCAACCTGGCATGCGTAGTTGATGAATACGGTAGTGTTTCCGGAATCATTACAATGGAAGATATTCTAGAAGAAATCTTTGGAGAAATCGAAGATGAGCATGACGTCGAAGAATATATTGATCGGCAAATTTCAGAAAAAGAATATCTCTTTTCAGGTAGATTGGAGATTAACTATATCAATCAAAAATATGATCATCTGGATTTTCCGGAAGGTGATTATCAGTCTCTTTCGGGCTATTTGGTTATCACGACAGCGGCTATCCCTGAACAAGGAGACGTCATAGAACTGGATGGATATAGATTCATATTAGAAGAAGTCAGCGACACCAAAATCGAAGTCGTCAGAGTCATAAAGACAACGGAAGAAAATGAAGAATTGGCTGTCTAATCTCTTTCATTCTTTTTCAATCCAACTTCTGGTACTTCATCTGAAGAAAAATATATTATTTCTATTTGCATGGGTGATCCTTGGAATGCTTGCCAGTGGATATCTAGCAAGCAAACTAGGTATTAATTATCTGTTTGTCAGTCCGGAATATATGGGCGAGGTGGGTGTAGCTAGTTTCTTTATTCTGGGATTGACCTTTGGCAGTTTCACCATGACCTGGAATCTGACATGCTATATGCTGGATGCCAAATACTTTCCGTTTCTAGCCACCCTTGCACGTCCCTTCTCAAAGTTTTGTATTAATAATTTCATCATTCCTGGAGCCTTTCTAATCTTTTATCTTGTGTTGACTGTTCGGTTTCAGGCCTTTTATGAATTGAGAAGTTTTCCGGAAATTTTATTGAACTGCCTGTGTTTTTTACTCGGTATAGTGGCTATGAGTCTACTATTTGCCGCCTACTTTAGTCTTACCAATAAGGACATTCTTGCATATTTAAAAGGGAGAACAAATCCCCCTCCTAATCTCACCATGGCACCGGCTCCAGGAAGACGGGTACCGGATATTGACAATATCAAGTCGGGTAAAGGAAAAGTAAAGGTTCGAAATTATTTGACTGAAACACTGAGAACCAGATTAGTCAGGGGAGTTGGTCATTATGACTCCAGTATTTTATTGCGGGTGTTTCGACAGAACCACTCCAATGCCATAGTTGCGATACTCGTTGCTCTCCTCGTACTTATTGTATTGGGCTATCTTATTAAATATCCTTTGTTCCGTATCCCGGCAGGGGCAAGTATTTATTTATTGATGAGCATATTTGTTGCACTTGTTGGAGCTATCAACTTTTGGTTTAATGAATGGAGTGTCTCAGCATTTATTGCGATTATACTTGTAGTCAATCTCATAACCGGATTTGAATTAGTCGGATATAAGAATAAGGCATATGGCTTAAGGTATGAAGGACAAAACTTACCTGCATACACTTACGACAAGTTGCTGGATAACTGTAAAACTGAAAACACGGATATAGACAAAGCGAACACCTTACAAATCCTTGAGAATTGGAAGTTAAGAATGCAAAAGTCGGGAGACGACAAACCAAAAATGGTATTTCTGTGTGTTAGCGGAGGAGGATTGAAAACAGCCGCATGGGCCATGCAAGTCTTACAAAGAAGTGATAGCCTCCTCAATGGAAAATTGTTATCCCATACCGCTATGATCAGTGGTGCCTCTGGCGGTATATTAGGGATGGCCTACCTGAGGGAATTACTACTTCGGGAAAGAATGGGAGAGGATATCAATTATTATGATGATCAATACATCAGGGATATCAGCAAAGACCTGCTCAATCCGGTAGCATTTACTATTGTCTCGAATGATCTATTCATACCCTGGGCATCCTTCAGCATAGGTGATAAGGTCTATAGGAGGGATCGTGGATATGTATTTGAAAATCAATTGGATGATAATACAAGAGGATTGTTAAATAAACAATTGGCGGATTATAGAATACCCGAATACAATGCTACGATTCCGATGATGTTCATTACACCATCTATTGTTAATGATGGACGTCGATTGATCATTTCTCCCCAAGGTGCTTCCTACATGAGTGTTGCACCTATTGAATTGAGTAAATTGAGAGATATAGAAGTAGATGGAGTAGATTTTCGACAGATGTTTGCATCGCAGGAAGCAGATAGTTTAAGATTTCTCTCAGCCTTGAGGATGAATGCCACCTATCCGTACATATTACCCAATGTACATCTCCCTAGTCAACCGGGTATTGAAGTAATGGATGCTGGATTTAGAGATAATTTTGGCATCAAATCAGCCACTCGATTTATCCACGTATTCAAAGATTGGATCACGGCAAATACAAGTGGTGTCGCTTTGGTACAAATATCGGGTATCAACAAATTTGAAGAGATCGAGCCAAGTGATAGACAAGGTCTCTTTTCTTCTATATTCAATCCACTCGGAATTGCAACCAAGATCATGTCACTCCAGGAATATGAACATGATACCAATCTTGTCTTTTTGTATGATTTGTTAGGACATGAGATGTTTGAAACTATAAGATTTACCTATAGACCAACTGAAGAAAACACAAGGGCATCGATGACATTTCATTTGACAGAGAGAGAATTAAAAGATATTCTGGATGCGTACTATTTGCCCGAAAATCAGGTAAGCCTTGATAGATTGGCAAGAGCGATAGAATAGTTCTTCAATTCTTCCTGTAGCACATTTTCCAAATTGAGCTTATCTTCGCAGCCTTTATTGAAACCATACGTTTGTATGCGTAATCGGTATAATATCAATCTTTTTAGTCAAGATAATTGAAATGTCAAAGCGAGTCAGAATCAAAACAATTCTAGAAGGTGATTATCTGGGCAAGGATATTACCGTCAAGGGGTGGGTCAGGACTTTTAGAAGCAACAGATTTATTGCACTTAGTGATGGGTCTATTATCCATACACTTCAAATTGTAGTGGATTTTGAAAACTTTGATGAGCAACTTTTGAAGCGGATTACGACTGGGGCTGCTATTGTAGCTCAAGGAAAGATAGTTGAATCTCAAGGACGAGGGCAGCATTTTGAAATGCATGCGGATTCCATCGAAATATTGGGCGATAGCGATCCAGATAAATATCCATTACAGCCGAAGCGGCATTCTATGGAATTCCTCAGAGACATAGCGCATCTGAGATTTAGAACGAATACATTCGGAGCGGTTTTCAGAATACGCCATGCATTGGCATATGCGATCCACAAATTCTTCAATGATAAAGGATTCGTCTATATCCATAGCCCAATTATCACGGGGTCTGACGCCGAAGGTGCAGGCGAAATGTTTCAGGTAACTACTTTGGATTTGGCCAATCCACCAAAGGACGAAAATGGTCAGGTGGATTTTCGGGAGGACTTCTTCAAAAAGGAGACTAATCTAACTGTTTCGGGACAGCTGGAGGCCGAACTTGGAGCACTTGCTTTGGGTGATGTATATACATTCGGGCCTACGTTTAGGGCAGAAAACTCCAATACATCAAGACATCTGGCTGAGTTCTGGATGATAGAGCCGGAGATGGCTTTTTATGACCTTGAGGATAATATGGACCTGTGTGAGGAAATGCTGAAATACTTGATTCAATATGTAATGGATCATTGTAGATCTGACCTCGAATTCTTAGATCAGCGCAGGGCAAATGAAGAAAAATCTAAACCTCAGAACTTAAGATCTCCGATGGGTCTTCTGGAGACTTTACAATTCTGTGTTGATAATGATTTTGTGCGAATCACATATACAGAAGCCATTCATATTCTAAAGAACTCGAAGCCTAACAAGAAGAAAAAATTTGAGTTCGTCATAGAAGATTGGGGTGCGGATCTGCAATCGGAACATGAAAGATACCTCGTAGAAAAACATTTCAAAAAACCGGTTATCTTATCAGACTATCCTAAGGAAATCAAGGCATTTTATATGCGGCAAAATGAGGATGGAAAGACTGTAGCCGCCATGGATGTGCTCTTTCCAGGTATCGGGGAGATGGTGGGTGGATCCCAAAGAGAAGAAAGACTGGATAACCTAATCCAACGCATGAAAGAAATGGACATTCCGGAAGAAGAGATGGAATGGTTCCTGGATACCAGGAGGTTTGGAACATGCGAGCATGCCGGATATGGATTGGGATTTGAACGCATGATGTTATTCGTCACTGGAATGACGAATATCCGGGACGTGATTCCTTTCCCACGATATCCCGGCAGCGCCGAATTTTGATTTCAAATAAGACGAATTTTGGCCTTTATCACGCCAAATTGGAAATGGAAGAATAAACGATTGTCCTTGGTCTCAGCATAGTGAAGTTGCAGATGATTGCGACCTAGTCTAAAATTGTGAATCCAGCCCGGAATTGATTTGATAGTGCGTATTGGAGTATCATTTTTATCATCCAGAACGGGATTTCTTTTACCCTGTACCAGCATTGACAATACAGGTTGCCAGTCGTACTTTGACAATAAGGCTTTTTTGGATTTATATATTGATTCGAAACCCATCTTGGTAAGGAAGGGGTAAAGATTTTTCTCTTCCAGATCTAATTTCTGAATACTATGATTGGGTTGAACAAGCCCTAACCTCAATCGCTCTTGAACAAAAATACTGCTGGATAAGACTCGATTTTCGTATCGCGCAAATCGATTATTGCACTTGCGGCATACCAACCCCCGGGGAAGTATATAGTGAATATTGCCCAGGGTTCTGGGAATGATGTGTTCTATTGTTTCCTCGTAGTGTGTTTGATTGCATATGATACACACCTTCATGCACTGTCTATTGAAATCAAATATGTGGAACGATCAAAAGTAGAATTGCAATTACAAATTTAGGTCTTGCGAACAGCATTTGCTAATATAAAGTTCTGAATCGAAGAGAGTCAAAATGTTGTGAGTTCATATTAACTAAGGGAGATGATTGATGTAATACCAATTCACTCGGAGAATCCGAATAAAAGAGAAATTAGCCGTATAGCGGATCGGCTTCGTATGGGTGAGATCATGATCTTTCCGACAGATACCGTGTATGCACTAGGTTGTCTTGCAGGCAATAAGAAAGGTCTTGAAAGAATCATAAAAATTACTGGTAAGAAAGAGAAGCAAACCAATCTTTCATTGATATGTAAAGATCTTTCCATGGCCTCGCAATACACCCTGCCGATCAACGGTACGACCTTCAAAGCCATGAAAAGAAGTCTGCCGGGGCCTTTCGTTTTTATCCTGAGAGCAAATAAAATTGTTCAGAAGTATTTCAAAGGAAATAAAAAAGAGATAGGAATCAGAATACCTGAAAATACTATTATTGAATCGCTATTAGACGAATTGGACAACCCGCTGATTTCAACATCACTTAATAAAGAGGACCTCACCCAACCGTACTTTATTGACCCTCATGATATCGCGCGACAATACGAACACACAGTAGATATATTGATAGATGGTGGTATTGGAGATTTCAATGAATCTACTGTGGTCAGCTTCGTTGATGGTACATATGAAGTAATTAGAGAAGGAATTGGAGATATCAACCTGCTCTGATTGTTGAAAACAGATATATGGACCTAAAAAAAGCCAGAATTGCTGTTGCGTTATTTTTCTTTATCAATGGATTTGTTTTCGCTACTTGGACAGCACGTTTACCGGCAATAGAATCTTTTTATGGGATTTCTCATACTCTACTAGGCAGCATTTTGCTAACATCTGCCATTGGTTCCATTATAGCGATGCCTCTTGCCGGGTGGTTGAATAATGTCTACGGAAGTAGAATCGTGACTTTTATAGCCGGACTATGTAATGCGGCCTCAATTATTGGCATTGCTATTTATCCATCAATGTTAATCGTTTATCCGGTGTATTTTCTTTTTGGCGCAAGCGGGGGAGCCATGGATGTGTCTATGAATGGACAGGCTGTTCTGGTCGAACGTTCTTGGGGCAGATCCATTATGTCTTCATTCCACGCTGTATTTAGTATTGGGATGTTTTTGGGAGCTGTTTCCGGAGCTATCTGTACTAAGCTAGAGATTTCTCTGTCGAGTAATTTGATGGTTGTTTCGGGTTTCGGTATCCTTTGTTTGATTTGGGCCAATCAATATCTCATTGAAGATAAGGAGACTGTCAGATCTGTTGCACAGGGCGGGGATGGATTCACCTGGCCAACAAGAGCGATCTTACCGATTGGGTTGATCGCATTTTGCGCTATGACCGGAGAAGGTTCTATGTCTGATTGGTCTGCACTTTACATGAAGGAGATCGTTGGATCCACTGAGACTATGGCAGCTATTGCATTTGGTACTTTTGGTGCAGCAATGACGATTGGAAGACTATTTGGTGACAGGTTTACTGATATGATTGGACCAAGCCGTTTGATGGTTTACGATTGCATTCTTGCCATTATTGGCCTTGGGCTGGCCTTGCTTTTTGCAACACCTGTGATTACGTTTATTGGATTTTTTATAGTGGGACTCGGATTGTCAACGATTGTTCCAATTGTTTACTCTGCAGCGGGTAACACGCCAGGTGTAAATCCGGGGGTTGGAATTGCTATGGCCACTACCGTAGGGTATGCCGGATTCTTTGTTGGACCACCAGTGATTGGCTTTTTGGCGGATTCATTTGGTTTGAGAGTAGCCTTGCTTTTCACGTTGGCCCTGTTCCTGACAATGATAATCCTTGTTCTTAAAAGATCATCTTCCTACTCGCGATAAATACAACATGATTATAATTCATTAAATTCGCTGATCAACAAAACGAAAAAACAATGTCCAAGACAATAATTGGCACTCTTGTCGGAGCTTTGATTCTATTTATCTGGCAATTTATTTCTTGGGGATTAGGAGATCTTCATTATAACCAAATGTCGCATACACCACAACAAGAAGCTATTCTCGAGGCACTTGCAGAATTTAATCTTGAAGATGGTGACTATTTTGTTCCTAGGGTTCCAAAGGGAGCTACAGAAGAAGAAAACCAAGCATTGACCGAAGCATCATTAGGAAAACCTTGGGCCATTATCAAATACCGCAATGAATTTACCATGTCTATGGGCAGCAATATGCTCAGAGGCTTTGTTATAGATTTTCTAGCAGTTTTCATGATGATATGGATCTTTGGTAAGATGACCAGACCGGATTTCAAGACTATAGTCATGACGTGTTTAGCAGTGGGTTTTATTGGTTATTTGACGATTGCTTATTTGAATAGCATCTGGTTTCAAGGAAATACTATTGCAGATCTGATGGATGCCATTGTCTCCTGGGGTGTTGTTGGAGCCTGGCTAGGTTGGTGGCTGAATAGATCATAAGATACAATCCCATGTTCATTTCTTATAGACCCGGCTTATGTCGGGTTTTTTTATTGTAGATGTTCCTCTTGCCCAATTACTAAGTGAGGGACATTTTCCAAATCCCAATCGATTACCAATCCTTTCGCTAAACGCTGTGCAGTTTCTTTACCATAAAGTACTTCTGACAGATAAAGAGCTGCCTCAAATGATTTTGCACCCCCAGCGGATGTAATAAATTTTCCATCATGAACAAATAAGACATCTTCACGAACATCAAGTTGAGGGAACATTTCCCGGTATTTTGTAATGTCACTTGGAAAAGTTGTAGAAACGTGGTTGTCCAGCAAACCTGCTCGAGCAAGAACAAACGCCCCATCACAATGCGATGTCACATAAATAGCCTCCTGGCCGACCCTTTTGACCCAATCGATCATTTGCGCATTCTCCAAATCAGAATCCAAATGGTGCTCAGCACTCGGTACAACGAGTATATCAATACGAGGTAAGGTATCTGACAGATAGTTGTAGTCGGGAACTATTCGAATCCCTTCAAAAGAGGTAATATGGTCATAAGTGTCTGCAACCAGGAAAGTATTCATAGACTTAATGCCTTCTCTGAAAATGGTGTGTTGGAAAATATCAAATGGCGCGGTTAATTCAGTATTGAATACACCATCCATTATCAGAAAGGCCACATTGTATCTATCCGCTTCAATTTCTGGCTCTTGGTAGAAGGCAGGTCTTGTTTGATGGTCGTCTGATACCTGATTAGATGAATGACAGGAGTAGAAGCAGAGACTCAAAGAAATGAACAGAACTTTATACAAACTCATCATCATTCCATTGCTCCCGCTGCATGCGGTGTAATTCCTTAAGTTCTAATTCATCTGAAAAGTCGTCTTCTTCATCCGGAAGTGCTATAGG
>JAHHJQ010000230.1 GCA_018680005.1 Bacteroidia bacterium
GTGCTGCACTGAATGTAGCTTTTGAACGGGCAAAGGGAGACGTGGTTATCACAATGGACGCAGATCTTCAGGATAGCCCGGAAGAAATTCCTCCTCTTTATCGTATGATAAAAGAGGATGGTTATGACCTGGTTTCCGGATGGAAGAAAAAACGATTTGACCCACTTGGAAAAACGCTGCCAAGTAAATTATTTAATAGAACCGTCCGTTGGGTCAGTGGTATCAAATTGCACGATTTCAATTGTGGACTCAAGGCCTATAAAAATCAAGTGGTCAAGAGCATCGAAGTATATGGCGATATGCATAGATATATACCTGTGATTGCTCAAAATGCAGGATTCAGAAATATAGGAGAACGGGTCGTACAGCATCAAGCAAGAAAGTATGGCACCTCCAAATACGGTTTTATGAGGGTCTTCAATGGTTTCCTGGATCTGGCAACGGTATCATTTTTAGGGAAATTTGGTAAGCGCCCTATGCACTTCCTAGGTACTGCGGGTACGATCTTGTCAATATTGGGTCTTTTAATTCTGATTGGATTCACAATTGGCAAACTCGCCTGGAACTATAGCATTAATGATCGGCCACTGTTCTATTTAGGAATTCTATTGCTCATCATAGGTACACAGCTATTCGTTGCAGGATTTGTTGCCGAACTAGTGGCTCGCAGTTCTGAGACGCGTAATCAATATTTAATCGCAGATGAAGAAGGAATCGAATCTTGATGAAGGCGTTGAAAATCATCATATTAGGACCAGCTTTCCCGTTACGTGGTGGAATTGCAGCATTCAATGAAAGGCTGGCAAGGGAGCTTGTACGAATGGGACATCAAGTTCATATGGAAACCTTCAGGATGCAATATCCCGCAATTCTATTTCCCGGCAAAACCCAATATTCTTCAGATGCAGCGCCGGAAGATCTTAGCATTCATGTCGGTATGAATTCCGCAAATCCTCTGAATTGGATTGCGGTGGGACGCCGTTTGGCAAAGATGAACGCTGACTTCGTAATTTGTAAGTTTTGGCTTCCATTTATGGGGCCTTGTTATGGTTCAATATTGCGGCTCATTCGACGCAACAAAAAGACTGAAGTTGTTTCGATTATTGATAACATTATACCGCACGAAAAGCGGCCGGGAGATCGAATTTTTGCCCGATACTTTTGTAATGCTGTTGACAGATTCATTGTCATGAGTCGCTCGGTCAAGGATGACATGGATCAATTTATTGATTTTCAACCTGTTAAATATTTACCTCATCCGATCTATGATAACTACGGGGCTCATATAAATCGGGATGAGGCATTGACCTATCTCAATCTTGAACAGGACTACAAATACATACTTTTTTTTGGAGTCATTCGCGACTATAAAGGGCTAGACCTGTTGCTTGAGGCAATGAATGATGAACGGATTAAAGATCAAAAGATAAGACTCATTGTTGCCGGAGAATTTTATGGCAATGAAAACTTCTACAGAAATTTAATCAGGAATCTCAACCTGGGTGATCGCATTGTGGATCATATGAGTTTTATTCCCAATGATGAAGTAAAATTCTTTTTTGGAGCGGCAGATCTTGTTGTTCAACCATACAAATCAGCAACTCAGAGTGGTATCTCTCAAATCGCTTATCATTTTGAAGTTCCGATGGTTGTCACCAGGGTTGGAGGTCTCCCTGAAATTGTAAAAGACGGTATTTGTGGATATGTAACTGACATTCATACAAATGCCATTGCCAAAGCGATTTATGATTATTTCGATCAAAACAAGAAAGAAGAATTCCAAGTAGGACTGAGAGAAGTCAAAAAATCTTTTTCCTGGGAAATTTTTACGCATAACTTATTGCAAACCAGCACAATACCTACACCTTTATGATTAGGGCCAAAGCACCGTTGAGATTGGGATTAGCTGGTGGTGGTACAGATGTATCTCCATATAGTGATCAATTTGGTGGTGCTATTTTAAATGCGACTGTAGATCTCTATGCATATACGTCCATACAGCCTTTGGATACTCCTGAGATCATACTTGAGTCCATAGATCAAGGAAGAAAATTTGAATGTGCCTTGACGGATCAGCTCACGATCGACGGTAATCTCGATCTGTTAAAAGGTGTTTATAATCATGTAAGAAGAAATTATCCGCAGGATCTCACGGGGTTTCATCTCACGACCTTCGTGGACGCTCCAATGGGCTCGGGCATGGGTTCATCATCGACAATTACCGTTTCTATATTAGGAGCTTTTGTGGAATGGTTAAAACTTCCTTTAGGAGAATATGACATTGCCAAAAAAGCTTATGAAATTGAAAGAATAGAACTCCAGATGGCGGGTGGTAAGCAAGATCAGTACGCTGCTACTTTTGGTGGCGTCAATTTTATGGAATTCTATGGTGATGATAAAGTCATTGTTAATCCATTGAGGATCAGACAAAAATATCTCAACGAACTAGAGATCAATTTTCTGCTTTACTACACGGGTACATCTCGATTGTCAGCCAAAATAATTGACAAACAAGTGGACTCCTTCAAGAAGAAAGGAACCGGTTCGCTGGAAGCTGCCCACAAGGTTAAAGAACAAGCATACCTGATGAAAGAGGCACTCCTAACAGGAGAACTCGATCGAATTGGAAAAATCCTTGATTACAGTTGGCAATACAAGAAAAAAATGGCACCCGGAATCACTAACGAAGTAATAGACAACCTATATGAATCTGCGAAACAAGCAGGTGCTACAGGGGGTAAAATAAGTGGAGCAGGAGGTGGTGGTTTTATGATGTTTTACTGTCCGGGAAATACACGATACAATGTGATTCG
This sequence comes from Bacteroidia bacterium, assembly GCA_018680005.1. GTDB lineage: Bacteria > Bacteroidota > Bacteroidia > Chitinophagales > Saprospiraceae > HDS-20. Next base: position 2,814 of record JAHHJQ010000230.1, read on the forward strand.
TGCATTGAATGATTTTGGAGGTAATTTTAAAGATTTCAATTTTACCAAACATGGAATGACCTCCTGGAAAGTTTGACCATAATCGATACTCAAAATGAAGAAGAGAATAAAGCGAATTATAGCCGAAAGCATAAGTATCAAACAATTCATACTTGAAGACGATCGTCTTATTGACTTAATTGCAAAATCAGCAACTACCTGCACCATTGCATTCAAGGCTGACAAAAAAGTACTTTTTTGTGGTAATGGTGGAAGCGCTGCTGATGCCCAACATCTGGCAGCAGAATTCTCGGGAAGATTTTATACCGATAGAGATCCTTTGTTTGCGGAAGCACTACATGTCAACACTTCTTATATGACAGCGGTAGCCAACGACTACGATTATGATCAGGTTTATTCAAGACTAATAAAAGCAAAAGGCAGAGAAGGAGATGTCCTGTTTGGAATATCTACCTCCGGTAATTCGGCGAATGTAATTGAAGCATTTATACAGGCTAAAAAGCAAGGAATGATCACTATCGCAATGACAGGAGCAACGGGTGGCAAAATGGCGGCTTTGTCAGATGTACTTCTGAATATACCTTCAACGGATACGCCCAGAATACAAGAATGCCATATTTTAGCCGGCCATATTATATGCGAAATTGTAGAGGACAATCTATTCAACTAATTGAAGTATATATCATTGGTTAAAGACAGCATTCAAAGTGCCATCATACTGGCAGGAGGATTCGGTACCAGACTAAAATCTGTCCTTTCGGATGTTCCCAAACCAATGGCTCCCATAGGATCAAGACCATTTCTAGAATTTCAGCTGGATTATTTGCAGGATCAGGGGATTCAAAATGTCATCTTGTGCACGGGTTATCAATCGGATCAGATTTGCAGACATTTTGGAAATTCTTATAAGGGTATCGCTGTCAGATATAGCCATGAAGATACCCCGCTCGGAACAGGTGGTGCTATCAAGCAAGCGCTAAAGCTTTGCAACGAGAATGAACCAGTTGTCATATTAAATGGCGACTCTTACTGCGGTGCTAATCTCAGTGATATGTATCAAAATCACCTGGAATCCCAGTGCGTGGTCTCTCTAGCCTTGGTTTATAAGAGCAATTTTGATAGATATGGGACCGTAGTCTTTGACAAAAGTCTTCGGATCCGAAAATTTCTTGAAAAACAACTAACAAAATCCGGCTGGATCAGTGCTGGGGTATATATCACAAACGGATCTTTAATCAATCATCTTCCTGATCATCAATCTTTCTCTATAGAAACTGATTTTTTTGAACCGCTTGCAGATGAGAACATTCTGAATGGTTTTCTCAGTGAATCATATTTTATTGATATCGGCATTCCAGAGGATTATCAAACAGCTCAGCAGGTTTTGCCATCCATCTATAATGATAAATATCGTGGCTGGACTTTATTCCTGGACCGTGATGGTGTCATCAATGAACGTACTCCAGGAGATTATGTAAAATCATTAGGAGAATGGGCTTACTGTAAAGGTTCTTTAGATGCAATTTTCATTTTGGGACACTTATTTGACCGGATCATTGTCATCACGAATCAGCAGGGCGTCGGACTTGGAAAAATGACAACCTTCGCATTGGATCTCTTGCATCAGAGTCTATTAGACGATGTCAGAAAAATGGGAAGTCACATTTCAAAAATATATGCTTGTACAGATTTAAAGGATAAGTCGGACAATTGTCGTAAACCCAGTCCAAAAATGGGGCTAATGTCCAAAAGAGAATTTCCTGAAATTGATTTTTCAAAATCTATAATGGTTGGCGATTCCGCCACAGACATTCTTTTTGGAAAAGAGCTCGGTATGAGGACCGTTGTAATTATGGGCAAGGAGGAGGATTACGAAGACATTGCCAAGCTGCATCCGAATGAAGAAGCAGGATCACTATTGGACTGGGCGAGAAGCCTTACTTAATTAGATGATGCTTTCTTTTCTTCCCTACGAACTTTTCTTTCCTGTTTTTTGAAATAGCTCCGGAACAAAAAATTATACTTCAGGGCCTCCATATTTTCATTAAATTTTTCAGTGCCTTCATTAAGATTGGAAAGCGTCTTTTTTAAGTCTTCTGCTGCTTTGGGATCCTTCAATACAGCTCCTGCCAATCCTTGATTCAAATCGATTTCTTTAATCAATTTCTGAAGATTCTCTGTGGTGTTTGAAAGTTCCTTGCTGGATTTCTCCAGATTGGCCATTATAGGTGCCGTTTGTATTCTAACCAATGAATCCACAGCATCTGTGATTTGATTGACCTGGGCACCAAATGTTGTGTCTTTCAACATGTACCCCAAAGCACCCTGTCCGTCATTTAGTTGAGCGATATTATTCTCAAGCTCTTTTGTCATTCTATTAATAGATTCGGATGTCACACGGAGATTGTTCATCATGATCTGCATATTCTTAGCTAACGATGCGTCGTTGATCAGCATCGGCAGACTTCCCTCTCCCCTATTGATATTCTCGCTGATCTCTAGAAGATTGAGTGCAAGTAAGGAAATCGTTTCGGTAGTACTACCTAAAGTACTCATCATGTCATCGGTCTTCACTCGAGAAAATGAATCTATCAAGTCTCCATTGCTTACAACTTCGGCATTCCCCGGTCCTGGCGTAATATTGACTATCATGTTGCCTACCAGGCCATCAGAACCGATGCTGGCGATCGCATCCTTTCTCACAAATTTTCTGACATCTGAATTGAGCATCATATCTACCTGAATCGTAGAATCGTTGATAATGATAATATCATTAACGATACCTACATTGATACCGGCGTATCGGACATTATTGCCCTTCTGCAGGCCATTGACATTATGGAATATCGAACTGATAGAGAACTTGTCTCCAAATAGGTTCTGCTGATTGCCAATATAGTAAACAGCAACTGTGAACAATATAGCAGCAACGGTAACAAATATTCCAAGCCGCGCATTATTTGAATTCTCTTTTGCCATGTTATCGACTTTGGACTTCTTTAAAAAAGGCTTTTACTTTTGGATCCTGAATATGCGATAGTTCTTCATAGGTCCCTTCTGCATAATTGATCCCATCCTGTAGTATAATCATTCGATTGGAAATAACCCGAGCACAATCCATATCGTGTGTAATGATCAATGCAGCAGTATCAAATTCTCTTTGGATCTTCAAAATCAATTGAATGATCTCGTTGGCCGTAATTGGATCCAGACCACTAGTAGGTTCATCGTATAAAATGATCTTTGGTTGCAAGATGAGTGTTCTCGCCAATGCAATCCTTCGTTTCATTCCACCTGAAAGCTCAGCTGGCATCAAATCAATAGCATATTCCAGACCCACATTCTTCAATGCTTCGATTATCAGCGTGTTTTCATCCTGGCCTTTCATCCGCTCAGCATGGCGTCGCAAAGGAAACTGAAGGTTTTCCCTCACGGTCATGGAATCATAAAGCGCACTACCCTGAAACAAAAAACCAACTTCGGTTCTAATTGCATCCAGTTCTTCCTGTTGCATATCGGGAATGGACTTTCCCAATACTTCGACTATACCTTCATCAATCTCAACTAACCCGACCAGGCATTTGATCAATACAGATTTTCCTGATCCTGATTTGCCAAGGATGACGACATTCTCCCTGGGATATAGTTCCACATTCATTCCCCTGAGCACATGATTCGAACCAAACGATTTTTTAACCCCTTTCATCCGGATCAGCGGTTGAGGAGATTGAATGGAACTTTTGATATTTTCATTCTGAGTCGAAATCATATCGAATCAAATTTCATAAATTATATCAGCAACAAGTACTGCAAGAAAATCTAAAACAAACAAAAGTAAACTGGCAACAACTACTGCCGTATTCGCTGCACGACCAACTCCCTCCGTTCCCTTTCCTGAAGTATATCCTTTGTAACACCCAACCAAACCAATTGCAAAACCAAAAAAGAAAGACTTAAAAGTAGCTGGCAGCAGATCTCCAAAACTCAAAGCATCAAATACCTGATTAAAATAAAGTGTAAGGCTCACATTCCCTTTGGTAGTTTCAATGAGAAAAGAACCAAAAAGTCCGATAGCATCGGCTGCTATGATCAATAAAGGAAGCATAAGTGTACAGGCCCAGATTCGGGTCACTACCAAATACTTAAAAGGATTGGTCCCTGAAACTTCCATGGCATCTATTTGCTCAGTGACCTTCATGGATCCAAGTTCTGCACCTATTCCAGAACCAATCTTACCGGCGCAGATCAGGGCAGTCACAACAGGTCCAATTTCTCGCACTATTGCTATTCCAACCATCTGTGGCATATATGAAACAGCACCAAACTCGATCATCGTAGGGCGAACCTGGAGCGTAAGTACCAGTCCCATGATAAAGCCGGTGGCAATCACAAGAAACAAGGATTTGTATCCGATCAGATAGCACTGTCTTAAAAGCTCCTTGAATTCGAATGGTTTCTTAAAAGCCTGTCGAAAAAACCGGATAGCGAATGCGGCAATATTACCAGTTTCGTTCAGGTAACTTTGAAGACCTTTTGGTAAAGCAATCATTTCTCTTCCACTCGTATTAAAATGCTATGAATCTTAAATTTATAGGCAGAAGTCGCCCGGATAAATGATTGACCTCAATGATTAAATTGATAGTCATTATTCAAATCCGGAATAAGCTCATTCAGTATACTCTTCTTCGGTTGTCACATAGAAATGAGACTCATCAGGATAATCAGCCAACACATAGGATTTCACTTCTCCGCTCAATTCATCAATTAAATTACTGAATCCACTATGGATAGGATGCAGCTGTTTGCCATGTTTTTCGATATATCTCCTTATGTCATCCAGTGTTTTACCTTCGAGCTCAGGGTAATCTGCAGTATCCAATTCGTACTCCGGGTAAGATATCTTAACCTTTTGCACCAAATTCATTTTGATTCTGAGTTTCATAGCATCAGAGTTTTTGGTTTCACAATTCTCTTTCAAAATAAGAACTAGTTCCCTGCATACCCACTGATCTATCTCATTCCCACGATTGACAATGCTCATTGGTTGATCATTAGAGGAATGCAATATTTAGTATGAATTAATGCTTTAAAAAGATGAGTATCACAATTGCAGGTCAGGAAATCCGAATTCCTTTGGGTAAAGTGGAGCTTTCAGGAATTATGATGGTACCAGAAAATGCTACATCCATTGTAATATTTTCTCAAAGTGTTGAATCCAGCAGGTATAGCACCAGAAATAATTTTGTCGCTGAAATACTGCAGAATCGCGGTTTTGCTACCCTGTTATTTGACCCCCTAACAGAAGAAGAAGATCAGGAACCTGAGAACAGATCGAATATAGATCTGCTGACCAAGAGATTAGAATATGTTCTGGAATGGATCGGAATTAATCCAGCCACCAAAGAACTAAAGATTGGCCTCTATGGAACAAGTAGAGGTGCTACTTCGGAAATGCGTGTTGCCGCTATCATGGAAGACAAAGTTCATGCTGTGGTCTGCAGAGGAGGTATGCCTGAATTGTCTAATGAATTATTGGAGATCATCAAAGCCCCAACACTGCTTATAGTAGGGGAATTAGATCAGAATGGAATTGAACTCAATAGGAATATTTATGAACAGCTAAACTGTATAAAGGCAGTGCAAATTATTGATGGCGCTACACATCTGTTCAATGAACCGGGCAAATTGGAAAAGGTAGCATGGTTTGCTATTGAATGGTTTGAAACCCATCTGAGCAAGATTACCGCCAAGTATGAATATTGATCGTGTAGGTCTTTCCTTACGCTAATGGGTCATTACGCAATGCCCCGGACAGGCAGAATTACAATCAGAACAATGAATGCCCTCTCACCGAATGCCTTACAGATTCTCAAAAGCCGCTATCTCTTACGCGATACTGGGCATAAAATCATTGAATCTCCAGATCAGCTCTTTGAAAGGGTCGCTAAGGCCGTAGCTAAGGCCGAAAGTAAATGGGGAGATCTGAAAACAGTAGTTCATTGGGGTGAGAGATTTTTGGAGATCATGAGCAATTTAGAATTCTTACCCAATTCGCCAACCCTTATGAATGCCGGTACGACAAAAGGGCAATTGAGTGCATGTTTTGTTTTACCCATTGATGACAACCTTTTTAGCATATTTACTACACTCAGAGACACTGCACTTATTCATCAGAGTGGAGGAGGTACAGGTTTCAATTTCTCAAATCTTCGTCCACATGGAGATATTGTGAGTTCATCCAGTGGTGTATCCTCTGGTCCCATATCATTTATTCGAATTTTCGATGTCGCAACGGAGGAAATTAAACAAGGGGGCAAAAGAAGAGGCGCGAATATGGGAATTCTGGACATTAACCATCCTGATATTGAAGATTTTATCCAGTGCAAGAGTGATGGAAAGAGTCTTCGTAATTTTAATCTTTCCATTGGATTGAGCGATGCATTTATGCATTGTCTAAAGAACAATGGTCAATGGCAGCTTATCAATCCCAGAACAGGAAAAATCACTAGAAGCCTAAAGGCCAAATTCTTATGGAGAAAGATTGCTGAAGAAGCATGGAAAACAGGAGACCCCGGACTCATATTTACGGATAATATCAATGCACATAATCCAACACCAACAATCGCCGACATTGAAGCAACTAATCCTTGTGGAGAAATGCCCTTGCTCAATTATGAAAGTTGTAATCTGGGTTCTATCAATTTATCCAGGATGATCACAAATGGAGCAAGCGGACCAGAACCGGACTGGGACAAAATTGCCTCAACAGTACATACAGGCATACGATTTCTGGATGACGTCGTGGAAGTAAATCATTATCCTTTGGAAATGATTGCAAAGATGACACGGGCCAATCGAAAAATTGGATTGGGTGTTATGGGTTGGGCAGAAATGCTCATTGCGCTGGAAATTCCGTATGCTTCGGATGAGGCTGTTCAATTGGGTGGTCAAATCATGCAATTTGTACAAGAGCAGAGCAATCAATCTTCAAAAGCTCTTGCAAAGGAAAGGGGGGCTTTTCCTAACTGGGAAAAAAGCATATACAACAAAGGCGAACCCTACAGGAATGCTACCAGGACCGCTATTGCACCCACAGGTACGATTTCAATTATTGCCGGTACTTCTTCATCAATTGAACCTTTGTATGGTCTATATCACAGAAGAAGAAAAATTCTGAGTAATAAGTCCCTATT
>JAHHJQ010000241.1 GCA_018680005.1 Bacteroidia bacterium
GGAGGAAGTTATCTGGGAACGATAGAAGTACTCAATACTGAGGCCAATGCTGGTACGAAGATCATGCCTGCTCCGATTCAATATTTGGGGAGGGAAGCTCGGGATATGCGTTATCGGTACAATTGGAATGCACCTATCATATGGTCTCAGCATGAACCCAATACCTACTATCATGGTGCACAGATGCTCTTGCGAACAAGAGATCTGGGTTCGACTTGGGAAGAAGTTTCTCCGGATCTGTCCAATGCAGACGACACCAAACTGGGTAATGGTGGTGGGCCATATACCAATGAAGCAGTGGGAGCAGAGAACTACGGTACGATCAGTTATATAAAGGAGTCACAACATGAAGCTGGTGTCATATACGTCGCTACAGATGACGGTGTATTGCAGTTGACCAAAGATAATTGTGAAACATGGGAACGGGTCACTCCAAAAGGATTGAGGGAGTGTCTGATCAATGCTATAGATATTTCTCCTCACGATCCGGGCACAGTTTATATTGCTACGACGAGATATAAGTTTAATGACCATACACCGGGATTGTACAAGAGTACAAACTACGGTAAGACTTGGACCAATATCAGCAGTGGTATTCCATATGGTGCATATACCAGGGCTGTACGAGAAGATGATGTGCGAAAAGATTTATTGTTTGCAGCAACTGAACTAGGTGTCTATGTATCCTGGAATGGAGGCGGTCAATGGGAACAACTGCAACTCAATCTTCCGGTGACCCCGATCAATGATTTGAAAATTCATAAAGGGGATGTCATAGTGGCGACTTCAGGAAGATCATTTTGGATATTAGATGATCTCGGTCTCGTGAGACAGTATGATCCTTCGATAGCAGCAACCAAACTATTTGAACCAGAACCGGTGATTATATCCAATGGCAGCAGTGAGTTGGATGGTAACTCGAGCTCGTTCAAAGGGTCTCATCCTTTGCGTGGAGTGAATCCTGCATCAGGTGCAGTGCTCTATTATCAGTTGCCCGAGCTGGCAGAAGATGCTGAAGTCACTCTGGAAGTCAAGAATGATAAGGGCAACATGATCCGAAAGTTTTCATCAACAAAGATTACTTCAAAAACATGGGACGGAGGTCCATCCAATGATCCAAGTATAAGCAAAAAGAAAGGTTTGAACCGATTTGTCTGGAACCTGCGTCACGTTTCGATGCCGGGTATTGAGGATGTATATATTGAGGCAGGTTTTCGTGGACATAAAGTTTCACCGGGTAATTATATCGTAACACTCAGACATGGCAACAAGGAGTCTTCTGCACCCTTACAGGTCTTGCCAAATCCACTATATCCTACTACACCAGAAGAATATGCGACCTATGATCAGTTTATGACAGAAGTGGAGTCTAATCTCACCGAGATGCATGATTTGACCAATTCCATGGCTGGGGTTCACAAAGAAATCGACGAATTGGTTAATGATCTTCCGGACCGAACCAAGTTTGCGGGTGTTAAAACACAAGCCAAGGCCCTGCTTGAGAAACTAAAAACATGGGATGAAGATATGGTACAGCGCAAGTCCAAGGCTTATGATGATGTCGAGAACTTCCCTAATAAGTTTACGGCCAACTATATATTTATGATCAATCAGACGGCGAGTGCTATCCCAAGGGTCAATCAACCATCTCGTGATCGCAGAGCGGAGCTCGAAACCCAGTGGGCAACGCTCAAAACTCGAGCGGACGAATTCCTGAATACAGATATCCCTGCATTGAATCAAGCGCTTTGGGATGTTGGCATCGGGGCCGTAAGTGCTGGGGTGATGGAGGATTGAGAGAGGCGCAAAAAGGCTAGAGGCACAAGGCTTCAGGTATCAGTGTCTTAGACTGAAATAGGTTGACTATTAAAAAATAATTAAGCGGCATGCATTTGACTTGGTGTTTTAAATCCAATACACATTCACCCATTGCCTTTCACCGCTCGCCCTAGGCCTTGAACTTCGTGCCTCCACCTACATCTGCACATTATACACAGCTTTGAACTGCGCTGGAATCTGATCTTTGGGTTCTCCAAGATTCTGACGTAGATCGATTTCGATACCGCGTGATATTGTAGATATCGGAACATCGTTTGCTGTACCTTCGAATGGATTCTCACCAGTACGACCGATGCGTTCCATCGTATGAAATACCCAGGATACGACAACACAGAAAGGCACTGCCAGCCAGATAAAATCATGTCCAAAATGTGGGAAATGTTCTTCGAGAGCCAGGCTTATTTTTGCGAACTGTGGGACTATCCCTAATGGCAGTAGTGCTGTAAATATCCAAATGAAGTAATGGTTAAGTGATGCAAACTGTCGTGGGTAGGGGAAGTTCTTTATCCTTTCGGATTTGCCTTGAAGTGTAAACAATTCTTCAACGACACCTTCCAATTGCAGAAAAGAAAACTCCCAAATGATACCACGCTCCTTTAATCTTCTCAAATGCTTCGATTGCAAATAAAGCACTGCAGTTTGCTTATTGTTCTTATCCAGTACATATTCAAGATCTGAATCTGACAAATAAGGCTTAAGATCGTCTTCTAATTTGGATTCTCGTTCCGGTGGTTTCATCATATTTTCCCATTCTCGATTCGTTTTTTCCAGCATTACATGTTCCCATTGTTTGGGTTGTCGCATAGCATGTCTCAGTGCGGTCATCCAGGCGATGTGTCTATAGGTTAGGGC
>JAHHJQ010000250.1 GCA_018680005.1 Bacteroidia bacterium
GAAGTAAGATCTTGATTGGACAGACTTCTTCCCGACACCCCATTCAAACACCTGATAAGATCCTTCAATATGCCACTTGACACCGATCAAATGTTCGAAGGATTGCAATGCCGTGACGGCCGCGTTTTCTGAATCCTGAGCTGTCAAAGTATAGAATGAACACGTAAATAGAAGAGCAAGAAATATAGCAAGCGGTTTGAATTCAAAATTTTTCATAGTTCCAATTTATTTAACATCAATTCATTTCGGCCATACTTCAAGTATGACCATTTCGTTTCCAAAGTTATGGTACCGCTTACATTAAGGATAGAAAAAAATTAACATTCGGGACCGATCTTAAAAAAATTGGTATCACCCTTGTGTAAGTCTTTTTTGATGAATTTTTGAGGGTTTATTCCGGAAAAATGTTTGAATTCTTTGATAAAGTGGGACTGATCCGCGAACTCACATTGATACGCAATTTGTGACCACTCGATTTTTTCATTTTTATGAATTCGTTGAAGAATTTCGTTGAATCGAACAATACGTTGAAAATATTTTGGTGTTAAGCCTACAAACTTTTTGAATTGGTCGATGAGGTGTTTTTGTGTTTTAGGATACTGGTTGACTAGACTGCTTAATTCAGAAACCGCTTTAGTTTGTAAGTTTTCTATGAGAAGAATCAATTCTGGCGGCGATGATTTGTCCTGATCCAATCTTTGTTTTAACCAGTTTTCTACACCAACCAACTTCTCTTTGGCTTCCTCCACTTCCATTAATTGTGCATGTAAGTTTATGATTTCTTGGCCGAGAACTTCCTCTGCTGGCAGAATTTGATCATTGAATTGATGCATGGGTTGGTGGAAAATAGGATACGCACCATAAGGTTTGAATTGAATGGCTAACATCTCTGAGTCCTGGTGAGCAGAAATCGAAAGATAAGACTTGTGTTGACCTGCGATCCAGACTTTCTCAAAACTACCTTTTGGTTCTAATGTCTCATTGTCATAGGTGCCTCTTGTAATGCCATCGAATTCAAATATGATAAAAACCCTACCTGTAGGGACCACCCGTTCAATAGAATGCTCAGGAGAGAAGTTTTTGAAATAAAAGATCGCTTCTATGTATTGATCTAATGGTGGTTGTATGTGGTGGGCCTGATGAATCAATTGCGAGCAGGATTTTCAATTAAATATAAAGTGATCAATAATTAATGGCTCTAATAAGAATGATAAGCGCTACAAATGCCAGGGCAACATACCCAAGGACTTTGAAGGATTTCTGAAGCACATTGGTTTTACCTAAGGGATTATCGGTACTATGATCGATTTCCAATTTATAACCTAGTTTTCTGATGGTGATCAATTGAAGCCCATTGATTTTGTGTTGAGCGATAAATTTTCGTAGATCTGAAGCGGCCTTTGTTATGGAATCATCGGTGACGATGACATCTTTCCAAACATAGTGCATCAGTTCATCTCTGGTGACGACATCATTCTTGTTATTGATAAGAATGGTGATGAAATCTTTTAGGCGGTGCTCCAGAAAAATCTCCTTGCCATTCTTTTGAATCATACTGCCTTTTCGAAAGTCAAATAGATAATCCGGCGTAAGCGAGATAGTGGTCTTATTTGTGTGGTGTGCTTTCATGGTAAATTCAGCATAATTTCAGGTTATATTCAGCACCTTCTGTTCTGGTTTGAAGAACTTGGACTTCAATCAATATAGGAAACAATGAAAAAAGGTACCCAAATTTTTAGCTGGACACTACGGATTTTACTAGCAGTGGGATATTTATTAGCAAGTTCTGGAAAACTTACCAGTAATCCTGCAGTCCTCGAGATGTTTGAAAATTGGGGATATCCCAAGGGCTTCCATTTATCTATTGGCATAGCAGAATTGTTGTTGGCTCTAGGAATCTTGATTCCGAAAACACTGAAATGGGCTATACTGAGTAGCTGTATTCTATTGACAGGAGCGGCAATTACCCATTTGATTCATGATCCGATTACAGAATTGATTCGACCTGCTATCTTCTTTGTTTTAGCTGGCATGGTGTATTATCTCAATTTTAGCAAAAAATAGGAGTCAATGATAAAAGTGTCAAGCGGGAAGCCCATACTTTTTAATCATCACAGAGAACTACTATGCAATACATAGTAATATGTTTGACAATGTAGTGGGTATTGCTTAATTTACCACCGACAAACAATCAGACTTGTCCATGCATGTACTGAAATGGATCAAATATGTGGTACTGGTGGCACTCCTCGGGTTTGGATGCTATATTGCTTATTTCCTTTTTTTACACAATGAAATACCCCAAACTAAAGCCAATGTCAATGACCAACCTCTGGATCAACTGACCCTCGCCAATTCCACCTTCACCAACCGATGGGGAGATGATATGGAGGTAGAAATAGGAAGTATCGTTGTTCCTGAAAACAGAACCATTGTCCAAAGCAACCATATTTCAATAAGCTTTATCCGCATTCCGACTTCAAATCCAAATCCCGGTTCGCCATTATTTTTTCTGGCAGGAGGACCCGGCACTCCTGCAAGTTCCCTTTTTCAAAGATCCTATTTCTATGTCTTCAAAAAACTGCGTGAACATGCCGATGTGGTGCTGATCGATCAAAGAGGTACGGGAAACTCAATTCCGAATCTGCGTTGCAGAAATGTGATGGCCATGCCCATGAAAGGTTCGGGGAATTGGGAAAAAGATATGCTTGATGATATTCTTCAAAAGTGTACCGAATGCGCGAATGAATTCAAAGGAATGGATATTGATCTCAAAGGGTATAATTCCAAAGAAAGTTCAGAGGATATCGACAAGATCAGGGAGGCACTTGAAATGGAGCAGATATCACTTTTTGGTTATAGCTATGGCACCTCCTTAGGACAGCATTATGTTTCGATGTTTCCGGAGAGGGTGGATCGATTGATCTTGGCAGGGCCTACTGCTCCTGACCTGGGATTAAAATTGCCCAAAGATCTGGAATCGCAATTTGAGGTCATGGATTCCTTAATATCGGCAGATCCGAAAATGCGGAAGTACATCTCCAGTTTTACCCACTTGATGCGAGATCAGCATCAGCAACTCAAAGCACAACCTCTGGAAATGAGACTTCCTTTGATGGATGCAGTAGGAGGTGATGACGGGTTTGTTTTCTCTACCATATTTCGCATCATTTCATTCTTCAAACCCTACTGGAAACTCACCTTGAGCGACACCTTCATGAAGGTGATGATGGCGCAAAATTCAGGAAGGAGTAGCTGGACCCAGATTATGCCCAGATATTACTACCAGCTTTCGCAGGGCGAACACCAGCGTCTGGGGAATTATCTGCGAAACTTCAGACGACAACCAATGCCCAATGCGATATTTTTTACGGTATCTGCATCTACGGGATATACCGAAGAAAGAAGACGTATGGCAACTGAGAAACGAGACGATGCCATTGTTTCTCATTTTGATATCTCGTTTGGAAGATTGCCTGAGGTGGCTGAGGCATTTGGGATTACGAGGATCGAAGAACTCGACGAACCTGTTCGATCTGACAAAGATGTATTACTAATCGGAGGTACACTTGATGGAAGAACACCGTTGTCCAATTTGGATACATTGTATAATCGATTTGGCCGTGCGCAAAAGATCATTGTTCAGAATGGCAGCCACGATGACCTGGTGGATAGCGAAGTGTTGGAATTAATCATGCAGTTTTTAGATGGAGATACGTTGGGGAATATGAAACTACATCGACCTTTTACTTTTCTACCACCTGTAAACTATCGATACAGCATTGTGGACACATTGGAACAAATCAGAACATCAAGAGGTATAGACAAAGTACTAACACGGTTTGTAGAAATACGCAACGAATATTTGAATCAGGATGATTATTACTTCCAGATCGATGAATCGAGTTTGAATAACTATGGCTATATGTTATTGAATCAGGACCTAATAGAAGAAGCAGAGAAAGTACTGGAACTCAATACACGGCTATTTCCCGATTCTGACAATGTGTATAATAGTCTGGCAGAAGCACAAATTGCAGGAGGATCCTTTTCTAAAGCAGTCACCAATCTAAAGAAGGCGGTTGATCTGAATTACCTGGATGGATATTCGCACAGCCTGATCAGAAAATATCAGGATTGATGCACCTAAGGAAGTGCCTGACCATTTTCTTGCCATATATTTTTGATATAATTTCGCAGCAAAACCAGATCAATGACGCAACCATCTGATACGTTGACATTCCGATGTGGAGCCATAATGAAAAACAGGTTTATGTTGGCACCACTGACCAATACCCAAAGCCATGAGGATGGCACGCTCTCCGAGGAGGAATTTCATTGGTTAACGATGCGTGCCAGGGGTGGATTTGGACTAGTGATGACATGTGCGAGTCATGTACAGGCCAATGGTAAGGGTTTTCCTGGCCAGTTGGGGATTTTTGGTGATCAGCATATTCTAGGACATCAACGATTGGCTGGCGCGATCCAAGCCTATGGAAGTGTCGCTGTAATACAGCTCTATCATGGAGGAATGCGTGCAGATCCAAATTTGATCGAAGGTCCTCCGGTCTGCCCCTCAACGGTAGAACGAAAAGGAGCAAGGGCATTGACTTTACACGAGATCTGGGAACTCCGGGATGATTTTATTACTGCTGCTGAGCGCGCACAGAAATGTGGTTATAGTGGTGTGGAGATTCATGGCGCTCATGGTTATATCATCGCTCAATTTCTTAGTGCAGAAATCAATAAAAGGGCAGATGCCTATGGTGGATCACTTGAAAACCGAACAAGATTGCTATTTGAGATCGTACAGGGGATACGTCAGGCATGCGGAGATGAATTCCTTTTAGGAGTGCGCTTATCGCCCGAGCGGTTTGGGATGCAACTCAGTGAAATAAAGTTAGTTTGCCAAAGACTCATTGACGAAGGTCGAATTGATTTTCTTGATCTTTCACTTTGGGATTGTTTCAAAGAACCGGAAGAACCACAACATCAGGGGAAGACGCTGTTAAATCATATTACGGAGCTGGATTATAAAGAAGTAAAACTGACCGTAGCAGGAAAGATCAGGACCGCAAATGATGTCAGCACGATTCTAAATTCCAAGGTGGACTTTGTGACTATTGGCAGGGCTGCTATCTTGCATCATGATTTTCCGCAAAAGGTATTGCAGGATAATAACTTTGAACCGGTGGCACTCCCGGTTTCGAGGGCTTATTTAGAAAAAGAAGGCTTAAGTGATTCGTTCGTTACATATATGCAAAGATGGGCAGGATTTGTGGAGGATTGATTGAGAAAACGCTGATTAGCAACGAATCATATCATGTTTTCATACGGACTGTTTATTCTGCAAATTGGTCGATCAACTGATTTGAAAAATATAGAAAGTTTAGTAGCTCGATTTGTCGTTTTATATACGTTTCAAGAACTTTTAGTTGACCATTGATATACTTTTCCTGTCTTTTGTTCAATAGAAAAACAGAACTTTCTCCATAATTGAATTTTTCGTTCTCTCCATCTAACAACTGCTTATAGCTTTCTACATTATCGGATAGAATCGTCAGTTGATCCTCAAGCAGGCCTTGCTGTTGCCAACTGTTTTCGATTTTATTCTGTAGTTCATTTCTCTTTGTTTCTAAATTGAATTTAGTCTCTTGAATTTTTATTGCTCCTTTTTGAAGTGAGGCTCTTTCGCTTCTGAATAGTAAGGGCATAGAGAAATCGAATCCCCACTTAAAGTCGCTTACTGAATAACTAGGGGAGATATTGTTTGAGGACGTCGCCAATAAGGGATTGTATTTGATTTTCAGCTTAGGTTTTAATTTTTCACGCTTTAATTTCTGTTCGATATCCAAATAGGAAAGCTTATTCAGTGATGAAAGAATAATCGGATGTTCCGATAAATCTGAATCTTCAAACATTTCGAAATCTTGAAATATCGGACTCAGATAGTTTTCTGGTAGTGTATTTTCCCGAAGTGTGATGGGTATTTCATCAAACCAAAGAAAGTTTTCAATATTTCGCCGAGCCTTGATCAATCCTAATTCATTCTTTTGTTTAACCGCTCGGGCGTCTTGATAAAGAATGAATGCTTCTAAAGTATCCATCGCCGTTTTTTCACCATTGGCAAATGCCTGTTTGGTATTTTCAAAATAGGTATTCGCAATAGTTACGTTTTCGGTTAAGACTTCCTCAGCAAATGCGTACTGTTGCCAAAGAATATAGGCAACAGATGCATTGTATACCAGGTCATTCAGGATTATCTGTTGTTCATTTTTTGCTAATTCCTGGAATACCCTGGCCTGGTCCATCGCTGTTCTTCTTTCATTGATGTATAAACCTTGAAGTAGATTAACTTCGATGCCAAGATGCCATAGACCAAATTCATCCGTTGAATTCTCAGGATTAAGAAAAATACCATCTGTATTTTCATAACCTCCTACAGCATCGATACCCAGGAGTGTGGGTATCTTGAATTTGGTTTGATATTGTCTGTAATATAATTTGTCATCAAAATTTTTCTGGTTCCAGTCTGAAGATATCACAGGGTCCAGATTTCCCCTTGCATCCAGCATTTCTGCCTCTGCTTCTTTTATCCGTAAGTCTGCTGTTTTTGCGATTGGATGATATTGAAATATATTTTCAATATAGGCTTTGTAAGAAAGAGTGACACTATCAGCCTGGCTATAGACAAAAGAACTATCAATCCAGAGGATTGCAATTCCAAATATAATCTTCAAACCAAAATCCCTGGCCATTACTTGATAAAATTTAGGTTGTCTTTATTCTTTCCATGTGGTATGGGTTTGCCGTTTTGGTCCACCTTGACAAATACAATATCCTCAATTTTAATGATCGTATTCTTTGTAAATACATTTCTGACTTCGCAAGAAAAACTTATGGATGTGCGACCAATAGCTTTGAAACCCAGGCCTATCTCTATGACATCTCCTTGTTTTGCTGAATTAATGAAATCAATTTCAGAAATGTACTTTGTGACTACTTCTTTTGTATCTAATTTAGTCATGGCATAAATACCTGCTTCTTCATCGATCCACCGCAATAGAGCACCTCCAAACAGTGTATTTCTGGAATTTAGATTTTCTGGTTTTATTAATTTACGCGAATAAAATTTCATTCTATTTCACGGATTTTAAAGGAGCCTTACGTTTTATTTCTATGCTTTTATCTTTCTCTGTTTGGTAATAATCAGGTGGGAAACCATTGAGTTGTCGCCATACTTCATACCAGATGGGTACTTCATTGAGTAGGATAAACGCATTAGCACCCGTTCCCACGCTCAATTTTTCCGGCCATTTTTTCTCGTCTTGATTCGGGCTGATCAGTATCCTGTAATATCCATTGTCACTTATAAATTTGTCAATAGCCACTATTTGTCCCCTAAAAACCCCTGTGGAAGATTCAGGCCAACCACTTATAATGATAGCAGGCCAACCGTCAAACCTCAATTGTACCCGGTCACCAATCCTCAGAAGAGGTAAGTCCTGTGGCTTTGCATAAATTTCAACTGCCAGATCATACCTGGACGGCATAATCGTGGCAATATCGGTTCCGTCTTTTACCGTCTCTCCTATTCCTTTTTTCAAAGTTTTTATAATATATCCGGACTGTGGTGCAGTTATATAATAGAGCTTTTGTCTTTCGCTATAATTGCTATATTGATTTCTTAATTTGGAAGTTGCAGCTACGCTTTCCAATTTAGATGATAAAGCCGATTGTTTTTCGGATTGAGATTTCGCCATTTTATCTGCGTACTCTCTTTCAATCGTTTGAAGCTCAATTTTTAAATTTTGAAGCTCGTTGTCAAGATTGAGTAATTTGTTTATTTGAACATTGACTTTGGCATTGGCCAGTTGAATCTTATTTTCTTTTTCCTGCAGTTCCGTAAGTGATTTGAGTCCTTTGCCATATAATTCCTGTGTTCTTGAGAGTTGATTTTTGGCAATATCTAAGTTGATATTATAGGCTACTAAATCAATACTGTCCATACTGATTTTATTGCGTGCTTGCTGCATCTTGTTGATGGTTTGTTTACGCTTGAGTTTCAAACCTTCCTGAAGAGCTGTAAACTGGTTCTGGAGTGCACTGATTTTCTGATCGTATGAATCAATACTCTGAGACTTAGCTGTGATTTGTTCTGATGTCCTTTCCAACAGATCAGGATCAAAATATTCACTTTTGACCTCGGATATAAATACGATGGTGTCGCCTTTGTCAACGTAATCACCCTCCTGTACAAACCAGTCTTCAAGTCGACCCGCTATAACAGACTGTATTGCTTGAGGTCGTTGTTCTGGAGACCTTGTCGTAACATATCCTTTAGCATTTATATTCTGTACCCAGGGAAGAAACAGACAAATAAATAAGACAACTACTAAAGATATTGTCAGCCATAATGATATCTTTTTGACATTAGTTATTTTCAGTAATCTGAACGAGTTGTACTCACCTGTATCGAAGGAGTCCCTAATGCTATTTTCAGAAATATTAAGCATGTTCAGTTATTTTGCCTTAATGAGTTCAATAATTCTGTTACATTTTTCTCTCCAATAATAGAAGTCGGAAACGACCAATACAGTCCAGTTCCGTTTTGGATCCATTATATAATCAATAATTCTTTTCTTCTCGTCGTCTTCAATAAATTGAAGCGGATCTTCCATCAATAGTAATTTTGGTTTGCCAATGATCATTCTCGCAATGAGCAATTTCTGGATAATACTCCTAGGCAATCTTCTTCCTCCACTGTCCACAAAGCTGTTAATCCCTTCCGGTTGATGGATTAGATATGCATCGAGTTTTAATATTTTTAGTATTTCTAAAATTTCTTTATCGGGAATAATGCGACCCAATAAAATATTCTCTTTGAAAGTTCCTTCAAATATTTGGTTCGTAGGAAATGACATGCCTAGATTGTCATGTAAGGATCTTCGTTCGTAATTGGAAATTGGAATGTCATTCATATATATTTCACCATCCTCAATTTCATAAATGCCTGCTAATATTTGTAGCAGTATCGATTTGCCACTGCCGGATGGACCAGCCAATACAATTTTTTCATTGGAGTCGATATCTAAAGAAAGGTTATCAATGATATTCGTTTTTTCATCAGGAAAACCAAATCTGATTTCAGAAGCCTGTATGGATAATCCCTGGCTGGAAACAACCTTTGCACTACGTCCTTTGGGATCCAATTTCAAATCTGTTACATATCCAATCTTATCCAAGGCCGTGAGGACATCGTATATTGTTTCTATAGTTCTTAAAAGTTTCTCGACAGAGTTGATAATGAGAATGATAATGATTTCAGCCGCAACAAATTGTCCTATATTCATTTGTTCCTGATAAACCAAAAATCCACCTAAGAGTAGTAATCCAGCGGCTACTATAACTTTGAAACCTATAAAAAGTCTGAATTGACTAATCAAGACCTGAAAATGGTTTTCTCTGGTGATTAAATATTTTCCAACCGTTTGATCAGTTTTGTTCAGATGAAATTTGTTGTTGGCTAATATTTTGAAACTACCATTCACTCTTGCAATTTCTTCGAGCCAATGTGCCATTTGATACTTGAATTTGCTTTCTTTCAAGCTTGTGGTCAATCCCTTTGGACCTGTGATTCTAAAAATAATCCAAAGGATAAAGGCGAGTACGAAACCAAGAAGGATGAAATAAGGACTGTAGATCGCCAGGAGAATCAATCCGAAGATGATTTGGAAAACCGCCAACGAAAAGTCAATCAATATTTTTGGTAGTCCTTTTTGAATGGTGAGCGTATCGAAAAACCGATTGACCAGCTCGGGCGCATGTATTTTATCTAGTTGAAGGAATGTAATTTTGGGAATACGATAGGCGAATTCAAAAGCTGAACTGGCAAACAAATCCTGTTGAATATTTTCAACAATTCGCAACTGCAGTACTTGCAATATCCCGGTAACGGCAATACCGACCAAAACAAAACCCACCAAGAGCAGCCAGGTGGTTGTAAATTCACCGGTTTGTAAGAAATTAATGATGGCCTGGATTCCAAGTGGTAATGTGAGATTTACAATTCCAATAAACAATGCATAGACATATGTTAGTCTAATTTCCTTTTTGTATCGTTGGAGTAAATTCCAGAATCTACCAATTGGTTTTAGCGTCATGAGTTTTCCGTTTGAATTGGAACAAGAAATGTATGGATTTGTTATGGTAATCCCATATGCATTTCATACAGATGACTTATCCCAGGGAAAACAGTTTTGAGCATCAGTTTTTCACAATTCTCTCGATAATCTTTTGACCTGAATCCAAATCTTTGATTTCAAGTATATAAATCCCTGGTTGCAGATCCCGGATATTGATGGATGGTTGGTTCATGATGTTATCAATAAGACGTTTTCCACTGATATCATATAGGGTAGAATCAAAATTTCGCAGGTCTCCGGTATCAATATTAATGATTGCTGTTGTTGGATTAGGATAGATGCTGATAGTGGTATTAGCTATCAGGTATGTGGATGTGACAAGATCCATTCCGTCGCAGTTTTCATCAATGCCATTGTCCGGAATTTCTACTGCGCTTGGATTGATATCCGGATCGTTATCATCGCATTCAAAGCTGGCAAGATAACCATCGCCGTCATTGTCCACTCCCGTGAGTGGTTCATCATTGTTATCAAAATCCGCACTTACATTACCGATCAGACATCTGCCTATCTGTGGGAAAGTAGAGGTGACCACATAGAAGTAATTAAATGTTTCCAATCCCGCCGCAGTTTCAAGTGTAATGGTTGAAGCAATGCCATTGCATGCATCCAAATCACCCAGCCCATCGATATATTCATAGTCATTGGTATATTTCCCGGTATAAGGCCCGCAGGGTTGTACAATACCATCCCCGGGTCTTTCTCCCGATTTTAGCTGATAGCTTGGTAAAAGCGCTTTGATAACGCCGCTTGGGTCCGGCCCGAATTTATAGAGTATAGGGAATCCATCCGCTGCCCATCCGACCTGGAACAATTCAGTACTTGTTGAGAGTGCTGTGATTCCCGGTTGTGTGGTTTCCAAATATTCAAACATTTCACCATGATAATGATAACCCTGTCCACTGGTATGTGCTGTTGCGCAATCTAATCTTACCTGGTTATTGTCATCACCCTGATTATTAGTCGGTTCAAAAACCCAATCCCAATTGAACTCACCGGTATTGGGATTTTCGAAAATGAAAGGGACGCCAGGTGCCGGAGAAAGGATGACGCCATTTAATGCAACACCAAAGTGTCTTGCAGGGCGGCCATTTTCTCTAACAATATTGGTCGTTTGTGCGCTTGTAACAGGTACTTGGTCCACTCGAAAGAAGTGATAGGATTCTTCAGGAATGTTATTTGGATTGTAGCAATAATCGTGATTGGGGAAACCATTGGAGTAAATATGTCTTTGATCACCTTCAAAATATTCATGGTAAACACTAGGATAATCCGGTGATTCACAACATCCGATGTTTACAAAACCAAGAAGATCTTCTTGTGTACAACCGCTTCTGATGGCACAGTCATCGATCTCAATTTCATCGCCATTGAGGATCCCATCCTGACAAGACCAACCATTTCTGATGGTATCTGCCTCAGCTTCCATAATCGCAAGTATACTCGCCTCCTCGTTACTCAAACTTCCGATCAGATTATCTTGCTCCTCGAGACTGGAGTCAATGCGATAAAATTCTCGGGAGCCCTGATCGTTTTTGATGAGTTTGTATTCCTGATTTCTGATGGCCCAATACAATATATTGCCATCCCTATAGTCCGAATAAACATATTCTCTTGAAATAGTATTAGGGGCAGTTAGTGTCGACACCAGGCTATAGCTATTATGGATACCACCGGGTAGGTTATTGGCCATCAGTTCGAGGATAGTAGCATGCAAGTCAGTGACCTGAGTAAGACCAAGCTCTTGTTCGCCCATTCTGCTTACCCCTTTACCACTAATGATCATGGGTACTCTCAACCCGCCTTCATACATGGATCCTTTGCCATGCCCATCCGGATAATAGCGCATCACACCATTAGGTGTTCCGTTATCACCAATAAAAATGATAATAGTATTCTCTCGGGTATCCTGGTCCATGCTATTGATAAGCCTTCCGATTTCGTGATCCATAGCCTCCACGGTAGCATTGTACAATTGACGGTTTGATGTCGGATTGTTGACACTGTAGAGTCCATCAGGAGGTACTTGCCAGGGTCCGTGGGGAGCAATGTGCGCCAACCATAAAAACCACGGCTCATTTTGACCATTCATCCAGTCGATAGCTGCGTCTGTTAAGTGTGTGGTAACATATTCTGTGATCTGACTGCTTTGTCCATTCTCGACCTTCGGCCAATCGTAATAGTCATCAATTGTTCCTCCGATGATACCTTCATAATGATCGATACCATGTTCGTGCGGATGATTAATATTCGTAGGATTAGAAATATGCCATTTGCCGATTACTGCAGTGGCATATGCAGTATCCGTAATTCTATTGACATACGAGAACACAGATTCATGTTCAAGGTCCAGATTACCCGGAGGTCTCATGACTCCTGTTTTGATGCCATATTTACCACTCATTATTGCAGCACGGGTGGGCGTACACTGAGGAGTAGCCCATGTATTGAGATAACTGACACCGCTATCTTGTAGCGCCTGCAAATTTGGTGTGCTGGGTCCGTTGGTCACTTCAATGCCAAAACCCTCGATCATATCATTACCGAGATCATCAGCAATGATGAGCAATATGTTGGGTTTTGTTTCTTGTGCTTGAATTGTGACACAGAAAAGGATAAAGGAGAAAATAAGACCTTCGAATTTATATGGCTTCATGTATTGCTAAGTTCGGGATGGATGACTTGGATGTAGGATGTTTATGCGCATGCAATCGGCTTAAAATTGAATTTCAATCCTGTTTCTTTTATGATTCATCAGAAAATCTCTTTCCTGATCATTGAGGCGGATTTTAATAATATTGGAATGACTAGCAATATCCAGGAGACATGTATTCTGAATCTCCATGGTCTCAATGGAATGATAAGATCCTTCAAATTCAGAATGAACGCTCACGTGTTTTCCATTGGACTTAATGGAACGGACATTCAAGGTCTGTTGTGATCCGTTGAATAAAAATGCAGTCTCTTTTTGGAGATAGGCTTCAACTATTGTTGAAGTCAATTCATGCTCCGGAACTTCGAGGACTAAGGACAGGTCTTCTGATTCAAAATTTGCATCAAGTAATATCTTATCCGATGCCTGATAAATTCGGAATGTTGCTATCTGAATATCATGTTCGTGAATGATCGAAGAGAGAATCAGAAGTATCGGCAATGCTAAATTCATGAATTGTAATACGCGGATTATGGAATTGCGTGCCAATTCCTTTAAAGAATCTTAGACTTGAAATGCGGAGATGGGTTTAAATCAAATCTTTGGCATCGGATACAGTACACCATTAATAGGGAGAGTTCCCGTCTCTCAGTCGAATTTTTCAATTCAGGCGTATTTGGCTCAATGCAAAAAGTATCTCAGTTCCAATTTGCTTTGCTCGTTCGTCATACTTTTCTTTTTCGAGATTGGTATCATCAAAATTTTTGGGATCATCATAGGGTAGGGACAATCTAAAATCAGATCCTAATACGACGGGACATCCTTCATCGGCTTGTGAACAAACCATAATCGCTGCAAACGCAGAAGTTGGATTGGGAGGGTCTTCATATTTTTTGGAGAAAGCAGGATATGGTGCCATGTCTTTCTTCCAGCGGATATGATATCTAGGATTTTCAACCTCTGGGTCTGATGTCGAGATCTCAAAACCCAGTCTTTGCATAGCCTGGACGGCCCTGGGATTAAAGGCGGTGGCCTCTGTTCCTCCGGAGAAAGTCTGTATTTCCGGAAGCTTATAATAGTCTGCTCCTGTCGCCAGCCAGATCTGACCGATATGGCTCCTACGCGAATTGTGCGTGCATATGACGGTCAAATTAGGCGTCCTGTTCTCGCTAAATTTTTGGAGCATATACTGGCTCAGCAAAAGTAGTTTTTGTTTTCTTTCTTCCGGTATGACATCAAATTGCTGTTCCAATGTCTTGCAAAGGCTACCAATCTGTTTGTCAAGTATTTTATTTTGAATATCCAAGGCTTAAGGTTTTGAATGAATGGAGGACAAAAATTCTCTTTATTACAAGAAATACAATATTTGAGGGTATTAAGTTTTCTTTATTTCTGGGGGAAGCGTTTCTTCAAAAACTTTTCTGCTTTAGTTTTTGTGGCCTTCCATGGGTTACCTGAACAGATGCAACAGGGCAGCTCGTGGGATGGGATTGGATGCAACCTTTGCACCTCGAGAATTTGGATTCAGTAGAAGTCATTGAGTTCGACCGAGGACTGATATGTCAAAGGATTAGGCGATGCGTCCGGATCCTTTGATATGCAATTAACGGCTTAGCTGATTCCTTATTTACTATTTAAATGGATCACTAAATTTATCGTTTGTATTTTTTAGTATCTATTTATTTCTTCTGCTGACTGCCCATAACCCTATAAATAATATGGCCGTGGCGGGATAAAGAAGAAGTAGCGAGAAATCCAGGACATTGGAATTAAGGGTGGCCATGAAAGCAAACCCAATTAACGCAATGATACCGCCTGTTAATTCCCATTTCCATGCAATTCCAAGTCCTATCATGACTATACCAAATGACAATAATTGAAGAATATCAATTGTGCTCAGTGGTTCCGAACTTGCTGGTTCAGGTGGAAAGAAGGTTTCGCCAATGAACATGAACAAGAAAAATAGAATCAGAATACCACTTAATATGCGCAATATCCATCTAAAGATTTTGATTGTTTTATCATTCATCATTTTCACTTTGAAACACAATAAATAGCCAATCTTTCAAAGATCGAGAAATTTGATGTTAGACCATTACCGCCCATTCTAAAAGTATATCAACTGATTCTATCATGATAGACCTTTTTTATCGATTTCCTGAAAGCGCAGATATGAAAATATCACCGGTACTAAAATCAAAATCCCTGTTATAATGAGAAACACGATCACATTTACTTTACTATTCAATACCATACTTGCCAGTGTAATTACTATGCCACCAATAAACCAAATTTTACCACCTAATACATGCGTGTCTTTCCAAACAGTTTCATTCTCCAGTGTCCATGGGGTTTTGATGCCCATAAAGTAATTGGGTCGAATTGTTTTAAAGAAATTGCCCAGGACAATGAATAATATTCCTATGGCAATAAAGATCCAATTTGGATTGGAGAACGACTCATTTTTTGCTGAATACAATATGAGTATCAATAAGAAGGACATGAATCCAATCAATATGTTTTTAAAACTCTCGTATTTAGCCCCCATCAGATTAATCTTCTTCTTGGGGTCTATCAGTGGAATTAACATAAACAATGCATAAATAAATGCCGGAAGCAATATGACCACGAGTAAAAGCTCAGATTTACTG
>JAHHJQ010000270.1 GCA_018680005.1 Bacteroidia bacterium
GTGCTGATCTTTTCAGAATATCCACCACCCATGCTGATAGCACAAGGGATCTGTCTATCCTGAAGTGCATTCAGGATCAGTTCATCCCTTTTTTTACATCCATCAACAGAAAGACTCAGTCGACCAAGTTTGTCACTCTCCAGAACATCAACACCGGACAGATAAAATACAAAATCAGGCTGCACTTCATCTATTTTGGGAATGACCTGATTGCGGATGACCTGGAGATAAGATTGATCCTCGGTTGTATCCGGGATTCCGATATCAAGGTCAGAGACTTCCTTTCTCAAGGGATAATTGTGTTCGCCATGGACGCTTAAGGTGAATACTTCAGGTCTGTCCTGAAAGATCCTGGCCGTACCATTTCCCTGATGTACATCAAGATCGATGATCATAACCTGCTTTGCCATTTCTTGGGTTAGGAGATGATTGGCTGCAATGGCGATGTCATTGAATACACAAAATCCTTCACCTCGATCGCTATATGCATGATGTGTACCACCTGCAATATTCATACTGATACCATGGTCAATAGCGTGATATGCACATTGCACGGTTCCATGTGCGATATATCGTCCTCGTTCGATCAGTTCTTTCCTGACCGGAAACCCAATAGCGCGTTCCTCTTTTCTCGACAGATTTAATTGCTTCAGCTTGGACCAGTATGCTGATGTGTGCGTTTGCAGGATTTCTTGCTCTGTGAGGAATCCGGGTTCAAATAAATTCTCCTCAGCAATGGTGCCCTCATGAAGGAGTTGTTGCGGCAGCAGATCATATTTCTCCATAGGGAAGCGGTGCCCCTTGGGCAACTGATAACGATAGACAGGTGAGAAGGCGATTTTGAGCATAAAAGATTACAATATGTCAATTCTAGAATATTTAATTGAGTATTACTGTTAATGTTTAATCACAGCTTAGTTATTGATGATATATAAATCTCTCACTGTTACCACAATATATATGATGGACATTTTGAGAACCTAGTCAAGGAAGAATATATCAACATATCAGCTAGGAAGGGTCTATATTTGACTTCTCCACGGATACCATTACCCAAATCCACCAGTTACATTTCACTTCCTGTCACATTCCCTATTCGTGATTCTTTGCTGAATCATGCGTATTCGTATTTCACAATTTTAAATAGTAAACCATGAAAAAGATACTTTTCATTGTATTAGCCTTTGTGTGTGTACATAGCGTGACAGGGCAAGAAATGATCACCACTAATGACCATTTGGTCGATTTTACTGGTTTTACTGGCATGGGATTTACGCCAATTCCCGGACCAGGACAATTGGATTCGGACACCTGGCAAATTTCCGGACTTAGCGATGGAGATTTGAATTTTGGTGGTACCATAACCACCGGTGACTATGCTAGAGGAATTTATGCTCCACCAGAGTCAACAGGAGGAATTTATGGTGATGATGCATTATGGATACAACCTGGGGGAAGCGATTTAACACCTGGACAGCTGACCCTAAAATTTCAAAATAATACTGGGATGGAGATGGCCAATTTGATGTTTTCCTATGAAATACTTTCATACAATGATAAGGATCGATCACAAAGCATTAATGTAAAGTTCAATGAAATCTTAATGCCCCTTTCACCTTCAGTTGACATTGGAGGCACAAGTACTCCTGGCATAGCGTCAGCAATGCCAATAATTCAATCACTCTACAATCCAACAATTGACCTGAATACTGCCATTGGTACAGCCCTTACCATTCCACCTGATGGAATGTTCTTTATTACTTTTGAGACTGATGATGCTACAGGTAGCGGCTTTAGAGATGAAATAGGATTTGATAATATAAGAGTGCAATCTACGCTAGTTGCACTCCCTCCTCCGGTTGCTCTTATCCCGACCATGGGCCAATGGGCTTTGATGATCATGGGATTACTGATGACTAATTTAAGCTTGGTCTTTATGTACAATCACAAAAAACAATTCGCATAAGCGAACCAAAATAAAACTCAATAACATACTTGAGAGCTGGTGATCATTGGTCATCGGCTCTTTTTAATTGAATGTCAACTTGGTAACCTGCTTGAATGGCTTTAAGCGTAGAAGTTGGCGTGAGCAATTTATAGTTTTTATGGACCAATTGTATGCCTTTTTCATAACCACTAAAAGACCACGGATAGAGCAATTCCTGAAAGTAAAGATGCGGTCTTTCATCTGTCGCAACCATCACCCCGTTCAAGAGATTCTCTTTATGGATCAAGGGTTTTTGAGGGATCAGACGTTCTCGATGAAGGACTTCATCCAATTCCTCTATCTTATTGATTTCCGTCCGATTACCTTCAGACCATGTCTGTTTGAATGCATTAAATCTGACTCTTTGACACTCCGCACATGGACGATGTCCGGCAGCAAGAGCAGTAGCTTCATCCAAAAAGAACAATTCTGTGTAGTGCCCCTTTCGCATAATCTCGCGGCTTCTATTTTTAAAATTCAACACGCATATAATCCATCGTTTGAGTTGAAATGGTTTGATGATCTCTTTTTGTGCATTGTGCA
Organism: Bacteroidia bacterium; assembly: GCA_018680005.1. Lineage (GTDB taxonomy): Bacteria > Bacteroidota > Bacteroidia > Chitinophagales > Saprospiraceae > HDS-20. Next base: position 2,531 of record JAHHJQ010000270.1, read on the forward strand.
AACAGCCACGGTTGCCCATCAACACTCCCCGATGTGAAGCGGCGTGAATCCGGCCATATGGATCGACTCTGTTTTGATAGGGCATTGAATTGTAAATATACAGGTTCGCTATCCTTAATTGATGATGGAACGGATCAGCAATTTGAGCTCTGGAAGAAGATCACTGATAAACCATGGATTTCTCTTCATCCAGATTTGGTTTCGAGGGGATGGATGTACCAGTGGCATGAACCAAGGTAGATAATTCCCAAAATTGAGAACAGTTTCAGTTAGATTTTTTTCTTTGCGTCCTTTTAGATAATATGCTTGTGCATACTGTCCAATCAAAAGTGTAAGTTGCACATCTGGCATCATATTGATGAGAGCTTCGTGCCATTGCGGTGCGCATTCAGGTCGTGGAGGAAGGTCACCTGATTTCCCTTTTCCCGGATAGCAAAATCCCATCGGAATAATACCAAACAACTCAGGATTATAAAATTCTTCCGTGCTGACACCCATCCAATCTCTCAGATTTTCTCCACTTTTATCCTGCCAGGGTATGCCGGATGCATGGACTTTTGAACCTGGTGCCTGACCAATGATAAGCACCTTGCTTCCCGGGTGAATAGAAACTACAGGTCTTGGAGTATGCGGCAGAAAATCTGCACATATCGTACAGTTCCTTACCTCTTTTAATAGGCTATCCATTGTGCTATTCTTTTGAATTTGAGTGATCGTTTGGTCGAATCCCGGTTAGCAAATGTCGATATGTGTCTTTGAAATTCTATTGGATTTATCATATTAGAAGCAACCTATATCTGACATAGTATGTCTTTTATATCGTTGTTAACAAACAAAAATCCAAGATTAAGATGAAAAAACACCTACTGTTTCTTTGCTCATTGCTCCTCACAGGATCCCTGTTAGCGCAGGACGATACCAGGTCATTTGATGATTTTGTAAGATTATCGGTCTCCACAAGCGTAAAAGTGGAATTGATCCAATCCAGTTCCAACAAAGCTGAAATCTGGATCGAGGATGGCGAGTTAGAAGATTTATATACGGATCAAAGTGGTGAACGACTTAAGATTTACTGGAAGAGCAATGATTGGGGCAACAAGTGGAACAAGCGCAAAGCGAGGATTAAACTATACTATTCTGATCTTGAAGCCATTCAGGTCAGTGCAGGAGGTAGAGTAGAGGGATCAGAGACGATTAGAGCTGAAGATTTTGATGTCAATGCTTCGAGTGGCGGAGGTGTAGATATTTCGCTCAGTGCAGACAGAGTCGATGCTGACGTAAGTTCCGGTGGTTGGGTAGAAGTAGAAGGCTCAACAGACAGATTGAATGTAGATGCCAGCTCCGGAGGATCCTTTAAAGGAGCTGATCTTAAAGCAAAGCGAGTTATAGCAGATGCATCCAGCGGTGGTAATGCCAGAGTATGGGCGACAGAGTCAATCGAAGCTGAAGCAAGTAGTGGTGGTAATGTTCGATATAAAGGAAACCCAACTAAGAAAGATATCTCCAGCAGCAAATGGTCAGGTGGCGCTGTCCGAGCCATGGATTAAAAAAAAATATTCCAAAACACCATTGAAAATTAAAGGCTGATCCGAGAAATCGAATCAGCCTTTTTGTGTTGCCAGTCATTGACTTGTCATCGTCATTCTATACGTTCATATTCCTTAAATATCGGATGTTGATTGGCTTCTACTTTTTCTTGATAGGATTTCCATTCTGTGTCAAAGAAATCGTTAATAATACCGACGACGCGGGCGATTTCTTTTTCAGCCCAGGCTACGGTGTGCATCGTATTTTGTCCAGGAACACCGCTAGTCGCGCGGATATATCTGCCGGCTCCTCTTAATACACTATTTAAGGCCTCCGGGTCCCGCTGTATTCCCTTTGTTCCCGGAGGAAAGGCATAAAGTCTTTGCAGGGCTTTTATAGAATCAGTCACTGTTTTGCCTTCTTTCTTGATCATTTTCTGAATACTGTCGGGAGCATTGCCAAGTTGATTATTTACCAGTTTCACTGTTTTCTGTGCTTCACGCAGGCGATCCATAGCTTCTGTGGCCAACTTCACTTTTTCTCCATATTCACGGGTGATCCGCTGTTTTTCTGCTAGCGCTTCTACTTTTACAGAACTTCTTGGATCATGATTTACATTGATCATGGTACTATCCTTCTTTTTGCCCATCACGACAATCATTTTATAAGTACCCGGTAGGACATCAGCTCCTGAAGGAGTGCTTGCATTAGGTCTCGGATCCTGGTAAGATGGAAATCGAACACCGTCCTCTGACATGTTCCAGTAGATTCTAGTTAATCCGGTATCGATTCTCGTACTGTATGATCTGATCGTATCTCCTGCAGAGTCCATGATATGCACTTTGGCCTGCTCACCTCGTCCGCCACCGCCAAATCCTCCAAATCCTGGAAATCCACCACCGCCACCTGGTCCTGCGGCCGGAGCACTTGGTTTCATACCTTTCTTGTCTTTCTTTTTCGAAGGCTTGTTCCATACGGTCACCATTGCACCATTTCGTCTATTTTGTCCTCTGAATTCTGCATCTGCAACAAAGCGGATACCATCAACTGATCTGGTATTACTATTGAATGCATCGGGAGCTTCAAAGAGCTTAAAATCCTGATCGAGAACAGCACCTTTCGTTCTGGCAATTTCGCGCAATGGACGAATGTCATCCAGGATATAGATCGCCCTGCCAAATGTGCCGATGATCAAATCATGCTCTCTTGGATGAATTTTTAGATCTGCTGTAGGCACGGATGGATAGCCATTAGTCCACTTGTTCCAATTGGCACCTTCATCGATACTGATATACAATCCATTTTCAGTACCTAGGTATAATAAATTGGGTTCAACCGGATCGGGAAGCAATGAATAGACGTGTCCTTCCACTTGTCCTTCACGGGCCACTCTTTTCCAGGTCTGTCCGTAGTCCCTGGTAATGTAAGCGTATGGTTTCCAGTCATTTCTTCGATAGTCATTGACGGATACATATGCAACGCCGGCATCTTTATCAGATACATTGATTTGTGGGATCCAGGCTCCTGCTCTTACTCCAGATAGGCGATTTGCCAGATTGGTCCATGTCTCCCCACCATCGCGTGTCAATTGGAGATTGCCATCATCAGTACCGACCCAGATCACATTGGCATCTACCGGACTCGGAGCGATAGATAGTATAGTTGTATATTTTTCTGCTTGTGTGTCGTCTATTGTCAATCCACCACTTTTGCCAGTGTTTTGTTTTTCCTCGTCATCAGTGGTCAGGTCGGGAGATATGATCTGCCAGCTTTGTCCGCAGTCTGATGACTTATGCACAAATTGGCTACCGAAGTAAGCACCACAATCATTAAATGGATCTTGTGCAATACCGGCATTCCAATTCATTCTAAGG
>JAHHJQ010000277.1 GCA_018680005.1 Bacteroidia bacterium
AAGGATATGTCTATTTCAGAAATGTTGGCGAACGAGTGCTCATAGGTGGAGGTCGAAATTTGGATACGGAAGGCGAAACGACAACTGATTTTGGATCAAACAATAACATTGAAAAGTATTTATTGAACATTTTGTCTACACACATTCTCACGGATTGTGACTTTGAGATTGAATACCAATGGAGTGGTATCATGGGTTTCAATAAGTCTAAACTCCCAAGAGTAGAGCGGCTGCCAACTGGAATCCACGTGGCCATTGGGTTAGGAGGAATGGGAGTAGCTTTAGGTAGTTTGGTAGGTAGGCAAGTGGCAGATCTATTATTGCAAAGTTAATATCTTTGCCTTTTCTGATTTCATGCTCAGATTCCCGTTTTAGGTGTGTATGATCTTATCTAAGTATTCAATTGCTATTGTACGTATTATTTTCTCCCTGTTCTTCATTGGAATATTGTGTGGAGAAATTTCTGCTCAGGTTTCGGGTAAGAGGCCATGGCAGGATGAATCAGCGAAAGATAGTATTGTTCAGATCACTATCATACGAGCGGATGAAGCCAGTGGACAATTAGACTCCAAAAAGCTCCTGGGCGATGTAATATTAAGACAGGATAGCGTACTTATCTTTTGTGATAGTGCTACTATTGTGAACAACCAGGTTCAGGCTGATGGAAATGTGGTTTTAGAACAATACGATTCTATTCAAATATTTTCTGACCGTGCCTTCTATGATGGAAATACTGAAGAAGGTTTTCTATACGCGGATACCGTGATTTTGCAAAGTGGTGATCAGCAGCTTTTCGCCAAAGATAGTCTCAACTACGACCTCAAACAGCAAATAGCCTATTACAATTCCGGTGCATTACTGATTCAGGACAGCACATTTATTATAAGTCAGACCGGTATTTACTATTTGGAGCAAGACGAGGTATTGTTCAAGGATGAGGTCATTGTAAAAGATTCCGCTTTTTTACTTGTAGCAGATAGTCTTAGATATAATACTGAGACCAAGATGGTAACTTTCATTTCACCAACAAGGATTACCTCCGACTCGGCAGATATTTATTGCGAGAGTGGCATATATGACTTAAATAACAACAGAGGATATTTTTCGAAGAATGCTCAGTTTCAAAAAGGTGAACAGCGGTCAACAGCCGATATTATTCGCTTTGACCAGGCCAGTGGCTTAATCAATCTTGATGGTAATGCGAAATATTTTGGAGATGATCAATATGCTGAAGCTGAGCAAATAAATTACAATACAAAAACAAAAGATATTGAGTTAGACGGGAATGCTTACTTCCAGAATGGAGAGGATGAAGTTAGAGGGGATCAAGTATTTTATAATGACGAAACTAAAAAGTATCGTACCAGCGGTCGCGCCACCATTCATAATCCACCGGCAATTATAAAGGCCGAGTATTTTGAATATGATGATATATCTGGATTGGGAACTGCATCCGGAGACGTCATATGGAGAGATACCAGTACCAATATATCTATTGAAACAGAATCTGCGGAATATGCCGAAACAGATAACTATTTCCTGGCATATGGAGATCGACCCATATTTGCCAATGATGTAGAAGGAGACTCACTATATCTACGTGCCGATACACTCATGAATAAACAATACATTTCAGAAGACTCGGATACAGTTCAATTGCTGAAAGCATATTTTGATGTGAGAATCTTCAAGTCCAATTTTCAGGGATTGTGTGATTCTTTGGTCTATGATCAGACGGACTCCCTTTTTTATCTTTATGACGATCCGATAGTCTGGTCGGATACGTCGCAGTTTGTGGCAGATACTATTAAGATTCTGATGAAGAATAATGCTATAGACCGTATTTATCTAGTGAATAATGCATTTATCATCAATTCGCCTGATGAGATTTTGTTCAATCAGGTAAAAGGTAAGCTTATTACCGCCTTCTTCAAAGATGGCGAATTAGAAAGAATGCGAGTGGAAGGCAATGCTGAAGCTGTCTATTATGCCCTGGATGAACAATCGCGGTATATAGGTGTCAATAAAACTGTTGCGAGTGAAATGGAACTGTACTTTGAAAACAATGAAATAACATTTATAAAATTTCTTTCTCCTGAAGCCAATTTGCTACCTATCCGAACCACCAAACATGAAGAATTGAAGATTAAAGGATTTAATTGGCAGATTTCTAAAAGACCTCAATCAGTTGTTGATTTATGAGAATAGGATTCTTGCTCATATTATCTGTGATTTTGATTGCACTGGTACCTGTATCGGCCCAAAATATAGTTCAGGTCGACGAGGCAAGTGAATTAATGAAAAACGGAAAATATCAAGAGGCAATAGAAATGTATCAGTTAGTTATAGAATCCGGACAAACTTCACCAGAATTACACTATAATTTAGGTGTGGCTTATCACTCTCAGCAGAAGCTGGGCTATGCCCTCTGGCATTTTCTCCTTGCTAAGAAAATGGGAATGGGATCAGCCGCTTTAGAACACAATATTTCCCTATCTCGAGAGGGTAGAGTAGATGAGATCGAAATCATTGAACCGTTTTTCCTGATGCGATGGTGGAATAACTGGAGAGGGATGTTGGGTGCGAATACCTGGGCAATCCTCTCTATTCTTCTAATAATTTCAGGTGCTTTCGGACTGAGTCTCTGGCGATTGCATACTGAAAGGAAAAAGCGAAAAAGTGGATTTATTTATGGCGTCCTTTGTTTGACCCTAGCAGTGATTTCTGCACTCACGTCAATTTCTACCACAAGACAATATATCCATCCCGAAAAAGCTATTCTGCTGGTCAAGAACATTGAACTTAGATCTGCCCCAGATAAAGAGAGTTCTGCCATTATGAATATTCACGAAGGAATAGAAGTAAGGCAACTGGATCAAATCGGTGAATGGGTTAAAGTGCGCCTCCAAAACGGGCAAACTGGATGGATTCTGAAGTCCAATCTTGGATATATCTAATTATCGACTTCAAAAGAAAATGCCCTTGAAATCAATCAAAGGCATTTTCTTTATTTTGAAAGATAGTATTGGATTTTCGAATTCCGACTACATACTTTTATTCTTCCTCAGATGTATCTACAATTCTACCACCGTCTAACTGGTCTTGCCACTTCTTCAATCCCTCCCAATCTCCAGCAGCAGCCATTTCCGCTTGCTTTGGCCAAGTGGTTGGATCATGCGAGGCGTATCGCTTACCAGCTTCAGCAAGTATTTCTTTAATGCGATCTACAGATGTATTTCCAAGTTCAGCAAAAGTTGCTATTCCTGCATCAGCAATTAATTGTGAAATCTTAGGACCTATACCTTCGATTTTCTTGAAATCATCTGCCTTTGCTTCAGCTTTTTTCTTTGGAGCAGCTGTAGGAGACGCTTTGGTCTCTTTTTTAGCCTCAGGTGCAGCTTCAACAACTGTAGTTTTAGCAGTAGAAGGTTCAGCAACTGGTTCTGATTTTTTCGCAACCGGTGCTTTGGCAACAGTTTCGACGATATCCCCAATTGGCGTGATATTGATAAATGTTCTGTTGAGTCTTCTTTTTCTGAACTCCACTGTTCCATCAGTTAATGCAAAAAGGGTGTGATCTTTACCCATACCCACATTATTACCTGGATGAAATTTTGTGCCTCTCTGTCTAACAATAATATTACCTGCTAAGGCCAGTTCACCTCCAAATAACTTAACACCTAATCGTTTACTCTTGCTATCACGTCCATTATCTGAACTACCTACACCTTTTTTATGAGCCATGTCTTCAGTTTTATAAATCCTTATGCTTTGATAGAGTCTACTTTGATCTTAGACAATTGCTGTCTATGTCCTCTCTTTACTTTATAACCCTTTCTTCGCTTTTTCTTGAATACAATCACTTTATCTGCTTTTGCATGTTCTAGTACCGTAGCTTTTATGGAAGCAGATTTAACCGTTGGAGCTCCGACTTTCGTATTTCCATCATTGTCCACTAAAAGTACCTGGTCAAAAGAAACCTCAGACCCTTCATCCTGGCCCAGTCTGTCAACAAAGATTTCGTCACCTTCTGATACTTTGTATTGATGACCTCCAATAGTTACTACTGCAAACATTTCTATAGTGATTTTTTCTTACGATATACACCCCTTTTTTCAGAGCGAGTGCAAAGATAATACTATTGATACATAAAACCAATAGTGTATTTAAAGGCTAGCATTTTTTTAAATGAGGTCTCTAAGTTGGATTTCGGCTATTATAATTTCTCCTTGTCTGTTCACCCTAACTTTATAGCTTTTGTTACCCTTTCTTTTAAATTTATTGACAACGGAACCATAGGTCATAAGACTTACTGGAAAACCATTGATGGTTCTAAGGATATCACCTTTTTGAAGGCCAGCATCTTCGGCAGGAGAATTTTCAAATACATTATTGATCATAATCGATTCGAAATCTTCACCAACCATAATCAGCGTCATACCGCTCCTGTCAAATTTGATCTTTTTATAGTAGTTTTTTACATAAGGTCTTACATATAGCCTTTTGCCAGGAAAATCAAAGACACATCGAAAGTTGCTCAATATTTCATTTCCGATGATACCATCCTTGGTATCCAGGTTATTGACATCTACATTTTTTACCACTAGCGAATCCGTATCATATACTCTGAAGTTTGTAATGAGATTAGGAAATTGATATTTACCAAACCCAAATTCGTTGATTCTCCCAATATAACCTTCAATTTCGCCGCTGATTCCATATCCGATACGGCCTTTCAAAACTTTATCAGGCAGATCAAGATTCTTTTCTTTGTCGGCATCTAATAAAAGTGATAATGATGCCCCTGTATCCATCAAGAGTCTGACATCCCTGGATTCCCGAGGTCCGACACTTAATTTACCTCTGATATAAGGTTTGTTTTTTTCTACCTGAATTCTATGAGATGTATATGATTTCGGAGGTGTGTAAGTGCCTTTTCGATTTAGTACCAGCTTTTCTTGTCGATAATCAATCGTCACGATATAATTGCGGAAGACATCATTACCAATAATACCCTGAACATTTTTTCCAATGAACTCTTCGAGGTTGAAATAATCCTTATCAAATACAAGAACATCCTGAGTCGGGGCAAATCCAAATTCAAAAATTATCGAAACACCTTTAATCAAATATGCAGTAAGCGTGGATTGCAAATCAGAACCCATGACTTCAAACTTGCGGGTGTATCGAAGATCCAATAGTTCAGCAATCCTTGGGTTGGTAAGAATGGTTGTTTCTGCACCTGTATCATAGATGAACTTCATCGGAAGTGCTCCATTCAACACAATGTCCATTACAATGAATTCATTCTGGTATGAAAACGGAATTTCTATCCGATTGTAGTTTTTGGGCATTACATATCCGACAGATTGAGTATACAATACCACAGACAAGGACAGCAATACTGCAGTGTACAAGAACCGGATAGTTGACTTTACTCCCATTTGCCAGGATGTTTTACAAGATCATTAGTTACTAAAATAGAACGAATAGAACACTAATTACAACAGCTGAACATAGATGTTCTTTTAAAAACTATATTTTCCTCGGAAATATATGGCCTGAATCGGGCTTTCATAGGATTCCGATTCCGCAAAAATTATCTGACCGACCATATCTACATCTAGATCATGGGTAATTGAGAATTGAATTGAAGGATTGAGAAATAGCAAATTTGCACCTCCAGGGCTGTAGATCATAGATATGCCTCCTCCGATGAGTGGAGTAATGGTTGATTGCAATTGGCTGAAAACCGCGTGTCGATATGGGTAGAGATTCTTATAGGATATTTCATTTAAAAAGAGATCAGTAAAAGAGGCTGATCTTTTACCAATGCTATTGTACAGATATCCAATGTTGAGATACAGGTTATTTTCAAAAAGATAATCTACTCCAGTAGTTATTGAGTAAGAGGTATGCCTACCATCCAGATCATCAGCTATAATAAATTCACCTTT
>JAHHJQ010000287.1 GCA_018680005.1 Bacteroidia bacterium
CATCAGAAGTGGGTACTTTCTCAGATGAACATGCTCCCAGGCACACAAGAACCAGGATAGAAATGAGTGTCTTCAGGTCCATGAATTATATTTCAATTCTATTTAATCCGGATTTGATGTCATCCAATGTCTTAACAACAGACCCTCCGATCCTAACTTCGATTTTGGATATACGCGATAATCCACCAATAAATAAGTCAGATGAACTTTGGGACAAATATCCTTCTCCCATCTTTACCTCTAGTATCTGTTGCCCTCCGGTGGATTGATGAATGACAACCTGTGCTCCGATTGCATTTGGGTTAAGCGCAGATCCAATCAATCTCAATTTGCCGAACTCAGCTTTGCTTTGGTTAAGTAACACTTTTGTCTCCGCCCCATTTTGAGTAACGACTAAATCGGGACGACTATCATTGTTAAAATCCGCTATTGCCGCTGCTCTTTGATCGCCGTAGATCCGTATTCCGGAATCCTGTCCTTTAACAGCGGTGAATTCACCTTTACCATTTCCTTTTAGCAGTAAACCTCTGCCTGAATCATTTCGATCCGTCTCTATCTGAACAGGAAAGAAATTTTGGCTTAGGAAAATATCCTGATTTCCATCTCCGTCTGCATCAAATATGACAGGCGCCATTCCAACTGTAATCTGTGCTTCCATAGAAAGTGGCGTGAATTCAAAACCATTACCTGTATTAAAAAATATTCCTGTTCTCAATTCATTTGCTTCAAGATGTTCTGCATCACTTAGACGTTCACCAAGGATTTGATTCAAATCGGAAGTCGCATAATTCTGATAGGTTTCTTTTTCATCTCGGATGAAGGGCATGGCATTCGACATACATGAAAATCCTCTTTCGGGTACGATTTCGCCAAAGTCTTCATCAAAGTGTGCTTCTACGACATCCAGTGTTCTGTTATTGTCAAAATCCTTATACAGCACCTGAAGCGGTTTTTCAGGATTGAAGTGATACTTAGTGTTCAATCCCCAATTCGTAGCTACGATATCCAGCAAACCGTCGTTGTTCAAATCCCCAGTAGTGAGTCCATTCCACCATCCGGACCATTGATCCAGTCCATAGTCAGAAGTCGCATCTTTGAAGGTTCCATTTTCGTTTTCGAGTAAGATCAGCGATCCCCATTCCCTCGATAATAGCAAGTCTGCATCGCCATCACTATCGATATCACTAAACACGGATCCTGTTATCAATCCAAGGTCTTTAAAAGTGTAGGTATTAATGCCATCCTGCATAAAGTTGCCATCTTCATTCTTTAGGAAATACGAGCTTGCCGGCACAGGATATTGAAAGGGCTTGCTTCTACCCTGGACAAAAAGATCCAGGTCTCCATCATTATCATAATCTGCAGCGGATAGTCCTCCTGTCATATCTATACCTAATTCCTGAACATTGGAAGTCCCAGAATTCAAATTCACTACTCTCAAAGACGAGTTTGCACGCTGGGGTGATTCAAGATTGACACGTGACACCAGAACCTTATGGCTACCTGCCTTATTGGGATAGACCAAAACACCTAAATCATCCATTGGGTTGGATCCGGTCTCGACTCTTGAAACTGCGAATCCTCTGCCTTTCTGATTAATGATTTGTCTTAAATGGCCGCTTCTCCCATCTGTGATGAGGAGATCGTCAAATCCATCGTTATTTAGGTCATTGACAGCTACACCCGGCCCAAACTGACTTAATCGGTTCGGCAACAAGCTTTGTACAATGAAATCATTAAATGGAGCTTCAACATGTACATGATCTAACCCACTTTCCATTTCAGAAAAGAGCGGTTCTTCCTGTCCACCTCCATTGTCTGCTTTGATTCCTGCATTTACTTTTCTAAGGATATATTTGTGATTGGCTGGAAGATTCTTCCATTCGGCTTGCGATCCATCATACCAGTTGACAGTGACATCGACAGTTGCATTATCGTCAAACGCTGCAAATTCCTTTTCAAAGTCATCTGAAGAAAGATATCGGCCACCTGCTATGACCATCTTAGTCTGTTCGGGGCTATTCTTGGCTTTTACTATGATTTCGGAACCGATTGCAAGTTTGTTGTTAGTATCTCCTTCAAGCCTGACCGCGATTCGAGGTTTCCTGGTTTGATTTTCAAATATTTGAGCTGTTTTGTTTAGACGATTGATGACAACATCCTGGTCCCCATCATTATCCAAATCAGCCAAAGCCATCCCATGGGATACGTCTTCTTCCGTTCCAAAATCTCCTAATCCTTTTTTCATCTCAAAATGCAGGTCACCTTTGTTCTCAAATACAAGATTGGGAAGGTCCAGCGGAGGATACATGAACCTCGTCTCTTTGAATGCCTGCAGACTCCCCATTGGCATTTGGTCAACTTTCAATTTGGTATCTGAATCCATGAAGTCATACATGTGACCGGTAGTCACGATCAAATCATCATCGCCATCCAGATCGATATCTTTAAAGATCGAAGACCACGACCATTCGGAAGAACTCAAATGACTATAGCGGGCTATTTCGGCATATGATCCATCTCCACGATTCAGGTACACATTGTTTCGCATATACTGTGGGAAATCGTCATAAACACCGATGCTTATTGGTGTAGCCGTCATCACCCCCATTTGCGTCTTTCTGCGGGTATGTGTGGTACTCAACATCTCGCTAACAAAGAAATCCAATTCTCCATCTTTATTCAGATCTGTAAAATCGACTGACATCGATGAATTGCTCCCATGACGAAGCGCTAAAGGATCTATTTGATGAAAAACTCCATCTTTATTGATCCATATATCATCCGGTGTTTCATAGTCGTTGCATACATATATATCAGGCCATTGATCACAATTGATATCTCTAAATTGTACAGATAACCCCCAACCTCGCGGCAATTCCTCAAGGCCATTGCCTTCACGATCTATAAAAAGATTCTTAGTCTCTGCCGGAGACCATGAATTGTTACCCTGATTGACAAAGAGCACATCCGGTTCTCCCACTTCGAAAAGTTGTTCTATCAAATTGGTGCCATCGTTGATCAAAGTAACCACATAGTCCTTATCAAAATCAGGACGTATATATCTTTCTCCTTTTGAATTGATTCGAATCAAATTGTCATGTGATAACTGTGGTGCCTCCAGAGAATCACGGAATGATTTGTATTTATAATTGGCCAGATAGAGATCGACATCACCGTCCCGGTCAAAATCACTAAATGCCATTGATGTACCTCCGGTGGCAACATTGAGTGCACGATTGACATTCCTGGTAAAGGATCCCATACCGTCATTGACATAGTGCAATAATCCGGATCCAAGTGTGGAAACGAAGATATCCAGATCTCCATCCCCATCGCCATCTACCATCGCTGCTCCTGTTGACCGTATTCCGCTTGCAGCGACACCGGCTTGCTGCCCGTTTTCTGTAAATTGCAATCCTCCCTGATTGATATATAATTGGTTATCCACGTCCATACCGGCAAAAAATACATCTACCAGCCCATCCCCGTTTATATCACCAAGCGCAACACCGGATCCATTGAGCACATTTTCATTTTCAATTATCGACGCTCGCTCAATCTCGTTGTTGAAGGTGATTCCAGAAACAGATGATGATATCAATTCAAGTCCTGCATCTGATTCTCCTTTGGCAATCCTCAACTTTGCTGCGGAATAATCCGGATAATCTTTCCAAATCAATTCACCTGGTCCTTCCTGGCAAGCAGAAAATGAAATGAGGATGAGGATGCTTAAAAGATAGACGCTATAAAGGTTATTTTTGCCCGTCATATTCGTTCTTTAACCGAAGTATTTTACTTCATAATTTTTTGCGGGTATCGCTCCCGATTTGGGGCTACAAATATAGATAATAAAAGGCCTAATCATGATCAATAAGATCTTCACTTTTTTAGTGTTATCACTATGCCTGCTTGGTTGCCAATCTACTACCAGGGACACACAGGAACCAAAGGACAAAGAGTTGTTCAAACAAGTCCCGGCTTCCTCATCCGGAATCAACTTTACCAACAATGTCAAGATTTCTGATGATCTGAATGCCTTCACATATAAGTATGTGTATAACGGTGGAGGGTTAGCATCTGCTGACTTAAATGGCGATGATTTGCCGGAATTGATATTCACCAGCAATCAGAATGGAATCGCTCTTTTCGAAAATAAGGGGGATCTTTCATTTGAATTTGTAGCAAATAGTGGATTAGTCAGTGACAATCAATGGCTAACGGGAGTGACAGTTGCCGATGTCAATGCTGATGGCCTTGTGGATATATATATCAGCGCTTCAGGACCTTATGAAACATCGAGAAATCACCTTTTTATCAATGAGGGCAACCTGCAATTTAGTGACCAGGCTAAAGCTTTCGGAGTTGATGACAACGGACATACGACCCAATCCGCATTCTTTGATGCGGATCGCGATGGTGACCTTGATCTTTTGGTAAGCAATCATCCGGTAGACTTTCAGGCAGATATGGATACCTATATCGCTCAAAGTAAAAATCCGCCGTATCGCGCACAAGACCGGTTGTATAGAAATGATGGTGACAGTTTTGTAGATATCACGACATCAGCTGGACTTCTCAACTATGGTTTTTCATTGAGCGCGGCCATCTCAGATTTTGATGAAGACGGATGGCCGGATATCTATATTGCCAATGATTTTCATACACCGGATTTTCTATTGATCAATAATGAAGATCTGACTTTTACAGATCAGCTAAAGTCATCATTTCCACATGTGAGTAACTTCAGTATGGGCACGGATGTAGCCGATTTTAATAATGATGGCTTGATGGACCTGATTGAATTGGATATGGTATCTGCGGACCCCCGTCGCAAGAAAACGCAAATGCCATCGATGAACCCTGAGGCATTCTGGTTTACGGTTGACTTTGGATATCATTATCAATACATGACCAATGTGCTTCAGATGAATCACGGCAATGGCACCTATGGTGATATCGCCAAGCTGGCTGGTATCTCCTCTACTGATTGGAGTTGGGGGCCTGTGATGGCTGATCTCGATGCAGATGGATGGAAAGACATCTTTATTACCAATGGTATTCGTAAGGATGTCAATGACCAGGATTTTATGAGGGGCCTGATGACTAAAATGTCCATGGGGCTCAATGTCAATTATGTTCTGGAAAATGCGCGTATGCCCGAAGTTCGAATTCCCAATTATGCCTTTCGAAACAAGGGCGATCTCACCTTTGAAGATAGTTCTGCTGATTGGGGGTTGGACTATGCAGGATTCTCTATAAGTTCTGTAGTTGCTGATCTAGACCGTGATGGCGATCTGGATATCGTAGTCAACAATGTCGATACAACGGCCATTTTATTTGCTAACCATCAATCAGATCTTCCTGATCATCATTATATCAGCATCAGTACCAAAGACACCAATGGTCAGGTCAATACCAATGGCAACCGTATACAAATCTGGATCGACGGACAGTTACAGACGGCTGCATTTATGACCAATCGAGGATTTCAGTCAGCAGAAAATGGTCCGCTTTATTTTGGTTGTAGTGTGCACGATCGCATCGATAGTATGCATATTGACTGGATCAGAACCGGTACAACATCCAAACTATATGACATCGAGACCAATCAATTGCTGCAAATTGAGCAGGAGGGTGATCAACCGGAACAAGGACAAAAAAAGGAAAATCCCATCTTTGTGCAAAGCAAAAGCAATAGCATCAACTATGTTCGGGAAGAAAACGATTTTGATGACTATTCTATCCAGGTACTTTTGCCACATGAAATGTCCAATTGGGGATATGCGATGGCCAGAGGTGATGTGAATGGAGACGGATTAGACGATATATATCTGGGAGGTGCACAGGGACAGAGCGGAGCTTTGTTTATTCAAAAAAAGGATGGCTCGTATTTTAAAAGGTCACCGGCTCCTTTTGTCGGTGACAACCGATTTGAAGATTTCGATGCAGTCTGGCTGGATGCGGATGTAGATGGAGATCAGGACCTTTATGTTGTCAGTGGAGGATATGAAATGAATGATCAGCCGGAGCTGTTACATGATCGTCTGTATCTGAATAAAGGGAATGGTGATTTTGAACCAGCCATATTATCCAAATCACAGATCGCCGGGGGTGCTGTAGCCGTTGCTGATATTGATCAGGACGACAAGAAAGAAATCATTGTTGGTGGGAGAGTGACCCCATTCAGATATCCACTAAATGATGACAGTGAAATCCTCTCCTATTCGAACGGAAGCCTGCAAGATGTAACCGAGCAGTTTGTATCCAACAAAAACTGGGGTATCGTCAATGAGATCAAAGTATCTGATGTAGAGAATGATGGAGATCCTGACCTGATCATTGCTGCGGAATGGCAACCCATCCAGATACTCGTCAATAACAATGGTCAATTGACTAAATCAGCAATCCCCGAAAGCAATGGTTGGTGGTTTCATCTCAATACAGCTGATTTTAATGGTGACGGATTAGTAGATCTATTTGCCGGAAATCTGGGGTTGAATTATAAGTACAAAGCAAAACCAGGTGCTCCATTCCAGGTCGTACATGGAGATTTTGACAAAAATGAAAAGTATGACATCGTCCTTTCATACACATACGAGGGCAAAATGCGACCGCTTCGTGGAAGAGAGTGCTCCTCAGAACAATTACCATTTGTAGCCCGAAAATTCAAAACCTACAATGATTTTGCAGTTGCTACCTTGGATGATATGCTAGGAGCTGATTTGGTTGAAAATTCGGCTTCCCTGGAAGTGCAGACCTTTGCGAATACCGTATTCATTAACAACGGTGATGGAACTTTCAAACCGATGGCGTTGCCCAAAAAGGCACAGATTTCCTCGGTCAATGCATCCGTTCCTGATGATTTTGACCAAGATGGTAACATAGACCTGTTAATTGCGGGTAACCTCCTAACCGCTGAGGTCGAAACTCCAAGAAGTGATGCTTCCATTGGTCTTCTTTTAAAAGGAAATGGTGATGGATCATTTGAGCCATTAGAATTTAATGCAAGCGGCGTCGGGATAACAGGTCAAGTCAAAGACATGCTAACCATCAATTCAGCGAATGGTCAATGTATTCTTGTTGGTCGTAATCTTGGTGAAAGCACGTTAATGTTGGAATTTTGACCTATATAAGTCTTTGCAAGACAGTCATATTTATTGATCGCTTCTTGGAATTCCCCTATTTTTGGTGTCTTTGAAAAGGACCATTTACGGTTTTCATGCGTTTCATTTGAAGAGTTCCCAATTATCAATCTCATTCCATGATAAGACAATACTTGTTAACTGCTGCCTTGATCTTTTGTGCGGCAATCACTTTAGTAGGACAGAAAACCATTAAGCTGCCCGATGGTACACCGATGACAATCATTAAAAAGGGTACGATTTGTTATGGCTCTGACGTGGATGTTCATGGTTTCAATCCTGCTCCGGTTGTAAAGGATTTTGGGAAATCCGGAAATACTGAAGATGCTGAGTTCATCGTTGAATACCGCGGATTTCCTAGTACTCACCAGGCTGCAATTGACAGAGCGCTTGAAATCGTTTCCAGTCTGTTCAAGAGTCCCGTGCCTATTTATGTTGATGCTGACTATCAAGATCTATCAAACGACAGTCCAGGTGCTTTGGCTGGTGCATTTTTTAATATCAATGCCACCAATCTGAATTTTAATAATGTCCCTCACTTCAACGTGTGGTATCCCATCCCACTAATAGAAAAGTTGGTAGGATTTCAACTAACAGGACCAACGGATGCGGATATAGAGATCACGGTAAATAGCGATGCGAATTGGTTTACTGATTTCAACAACCCTGGAAACATAACAAGTGGTCAATTTGACCTGGTTACGGTTATTCTTCACGAATTATTTCATGGTTTAGGGTTTGCAGGATTTGCAACTGTTGACGAAAATACGGGTAATGGAATTCTTCTGGCAGGTGCAGTCAGTGGCGATGATTTTCCTTTTGTATTTGACTATTATGTCGAAAATTCAGGTGGGGATAGAATTGTGTCCACCATCCAGGATAATTCTACTGCCGCCGCCAACTTCTTACAGGGAGGCAG
>JAHHJQ010000296.1 GCA_018680005.1 Bacteroidia bacterium
CTGCTGAGCCATATTTCACCTCCCCATGTCCTGGTACCAATAGCAGTACCGAGACCAAGTTTTTTAAACCCATCTGCAAATGCTTCCCCATCAGAATAGGTGTTTTCATTCACCAATACCACCATATGCCCTCTAAATGCATATTGCATGTTCCAATATGGATCGCCCGATCTGGTCTTCCAGTACATCCATGCTTTTCGTAATAGTTTCTCAAGAATGAAGCTATCAATGTTGCCACCAAAATTATATCGCACATCAATGATCAATCCCTTTCTATTGAAAATTGGATAGAATTCGCGATAAAACTGGCTGATATCATTACTGCCCATCGCTCGCAGGTGGAAGTATCCGATATCATTGCTGCCTTTCTGATCTACCTCAAGTCGCTTTCCATATTCCCAGTCCCGGTAGCGTAGATTATATTCGTTGCCGGCCGGTTTCACTATGATATCCCGGGATACCTGATCCCGCTTGATGGTTATCCGAACTTGTTTGTCGATCTGATTCCGTATGTGTTCTCCGATATCCAATGCAGATAAGGCATCTGCCCCATTCACCTTGGTAATCACGTCACCAACCTGTACATCCAGATAAGGGTCATCCAAAGGAGACTTTTCATGTGGATAATCCGGATCCACTTTATAGATATAATCTATTTTGAATCCGTTGTTAGCTTCATCTCTACTGAATTCAGCCCCAAGTGTAGCGACAGGAATGTTTTTGTTATCGCTTCTTTGATCCCCACCACGTACGCTCGTGTGCAGTGCTGAAAGCTCTCCAACATATCTGCCGATGAGATCGCTCAGTTCATTACGCGTCGTGACACGATCGACAAGAGGGAAATATTTTTCATGCATCGCATCCCAATCCACTCCATGCATATTGGGATCATAGAAATAATCCCGCTCCATGCGCCATGCATCCGTAAAAATTTGCTTCCAATCCTCAATTGGTTTAATCGGAAATCGCCATCCACTCAAATTGATCTTGCTTTTACTTAGGTCATTGACTGCGCTGGTTCCTGCACTGATCATATGATAATTTCTACCTTTCCGAACAAGTATCTTTTTACCATCCTGGGTAAGTTCAAATCCGTTGATATCACCCACCATTTTTTTGATCTCGACATCCTCGTTTCCGATTTTCACAAACATAAGATGTCTTTTAGCACCGATACCGGTCTCTCTAGAAGATAGATATATCGCCTTCTTCGTTACGCCTAGTCCATTATAATTACCCGGCTTGATAGGGACTTCAACGATTCGTTGTTGAATACCGTCCTGATCAATGGTTACGGAGACGCCATTATCTTTTTTATCCTCTTTTCCATTTCCGTTGCCGTTTCCATTTTTTCCATTCTCTTCATCTTTCTTTTCGTCCTCGTACAATTCATCGTTTTCGCGAAAAGGAGATCTTGTGCCTTTCTCTAAAGAGACGTGATATATTTTTTCACTGGCATCGAGATAAGGCTCCGGCTGTCTACTTCCCCAAGGGCTGCCCACCAACGAAACGAAATTTCTGTCAGAAAGAAAATATATAAACTTGCCATCCGGGCTCCATCTGGGATTGACACTATTCGCACGGTCTGTGGTCAGATCAAATGCAGATCCATTGTCGACATTATGAATTCTGATCTGTGCCATGGTATTGACTGCTACCTGGACGAACGCCACCCACTTGCTATCCGGAGACCAAGAAAAGTCGCCAATACCCTCCTGATTTTTGGAAATTTTTGTACTTACGCCATTGGCAATATTGAGTACATACATATTACTCTGGAGGTCATCATAGGCTAACCATTTGCCATCCGGAGAAGGTATACCTTGATATCGTAGCAGGTTTCCATCATTAGTTATGCCTTTTTGAGCTCCAATACCATCAGCTGGTAGGCTTACAAATTCAAATTCTTTGGATTCATCGGACAATGCATAAATGTTTTCTCCATCATGTGAGAATACAGCATCCCTGAATCGTACATTGTTCATGTCGGTAAATGAAACAAATCTACCTGATTCAACCGGAGCTATAAATAGTCGCCCTCTGGCGGTGATGACAATTCGCTCACCTTTGGGATCCGGATGTACAGCGGTGATATATCGAGATGGATTCTCGTCCCACT
>JAHHJQ010000384.1 GCA_018680005.1 Bacteroidia bacterium
ATTTTGCTCCATTTGTCGATCACCCGAACCCAGTAATATGAAACTCACTTTCTTATTGGTATGACAGACACGAGATACTGCGTCAGCCAGAAGATCCGCCCCTTTCTCGTAAGCCAACCTTCCTATAAAAGAAATTAATGGAAATTCGGGATTTAGGTTATACTTGTCACATAACAGTTCTTTATTCTTAGACTTAAAGGGAGCCCATTGTCGTTTTCTAGGAATGTCCAGAAATTTATCTGTCCTGGTGTCCCATGCTTTTGTGTCGATACCATTTAATATTCCCGAACATTTGGTGGCTTCACTTTTAAACAAGTATTCCAAGCTTCCGGAAGAATGCGTTATTTCATCCATATAGCTTGGCGAAACTGTTGTAACACGATCGGCAAGTTTGACCGCTGCCGCTAGGGAATGAATACAATTATCCCAATCTAACCACCCATTAAAATTGCGATCATATTCGGGAAGCAAATATTGATCTGTCCAATCAAACTGACCTCTGTATTGAGCATTGTGAATCGTAAGTATTGTGGGAATATTTCTTATTCTTTCAAATTCACCTACAAATTTTAAAAAGAATGGAATCAAGCCGGACTGGTGATCGTGGCAATGAATGATGTCAAATTTCTGTTTCTTGTTCGTTAACCATTGTACAACTGCTCTCTGAAAACCAATATTACGTTTAGGTTCATCTCCAAAGCCTTCCCCATGATCAGCCAAATAGATGGATGGTCGGTCAAACAGACCAGGAAGACTAACTGCATAAAGCGGATATTCCAGTACTTTGGATGTCAATCTAAGAACTTCAAAATTAATATTATCCCCATCGATCCTCAGTACACCCTTGTATTTACACTTAAATTTCTGTTGCGCAAACCAGGGTAAGTCATAGTAAGGAATAACTACACTGGCTTTGACATCCACCTGAGGTTGATAAATGGGTAAAGCCCCAACTACATCTCCCAGACCACCTGACTTGGCAGCTGGGAAACATTCTGTACTCACATGTAATACTTTCTTCATTTATTCTTCGATTTCAAAACGAGTGCACCTAAAGGAGGAATTGTAATTTTAATGGATTGACTCCGGCCGTGTGACTGCATATCATCTGTTTCGATATAGTCTTGGGTGAAGTCGCCGGTACCATCATATTGCTTGCGATCAGAATTCAGCAAGACTTGGTATCTTCCTTTTTTTGGAACACCTATTTGGTAATCATAAAGAGGACCGGGTGTAAAATTTAGTAGCGTTACGATATGCGATTTTTCGGCCCATCTTACGTAGGCTAATACTGAATTCCTGTGATCGCTATAATCCAGCCATTCAAATCCTGAAGGATCATAACTTCTTTCTGTTAAGGCAGCCTCTTTTTTGTAAAGTGTATTAAGATCTCTGATAAGATTTTGAATACCCGCATGGGGTTCAAAGTCCAAAAGATGCCATTCAACGCTTTCATTCACATTCCACTCTGCTGTTTGACCAATTTCATTCCCCATGAATAAAAGTTTCTGCCCGGGATGGGTAAACATATAACAGTAAAGCAATCTGGCATTGGCGAATTTCTGCCAGTTATCCCCTGGCATCTTATATATGATAGAATTCTTGCCATGCACAACTTCGTCATGAGACAAAGGAAGCAGATAGTTTTCGGAATACGCATACGCCATGCTAAAGCTGATCTCGTTGTGATGATATTGACGATGAATTGGATCTCTTTGCATATACTGCAAGGTATCATTCATCCAACCCATCATCCATTTTAACCCAAAACCGAGCCCTCCGGCACTTACAGGTGTTGTAACCCCTGGAAAAGCGGTTGATTCTTCTGCAATCATTTGAATTCCAGGAAATGATGAATATACTGCCTGATTCAGTGTTTTAATAAAGTCAACTGCTGCCAGGTATTCGTTGCCTCCGTATTGATTCGGTTGCCATTGACCTTCTTCGCGAGAATAATCCAGATATAGCATTGAGGCCACAGCATCCACGCGGAGACCATCTATATGAAAGTTATCTAACCAGAAAAATGCACTTGAAATCAAAAAAGAACAAATTTCCGGTCTCTCAAAATTAAAAATCAGACTATTCCAATCCGGATGAAACCCTTTGTGGTATTCTGGGTGCTCATACACATGCGTACCGTCGAAGTCTGCCAGAGCATATTCATCGCTTGGGAAATGTGCCGGAACCCAGTCAAGAATCACCCCTATTCCGGCACGGTGGAATGCGTCAACCAGATACTTAAATTCTTCTGGTGAACCATATCTACTGGATGGAGCAAAATAGCCGGTACACAGATATCCCCATGATGGGTAGAATGGATGTTCCATTACAGGTAGTAATTCTATATGAGTGAATCCCATGGAACTCACATAGTTGACCAAATCATCCGCGAGTTCTTTGTAATGTAAGGATCTACCTTCAGCATGTTTTTTCCAGCTACCGAGATGTACTTCATAAATCGACATCGGGGCATCCAGAGAATTAACGTCCGATCTATTGTTCATCCATTGGTTGTCATTCCATTCAAATGGATCATCCCAAATAACAGAAGCAGTTTTGGGAGGAGCTTCATATAGCCTTGCATAAGGATCAGTTTTTTCCCTTATTCGGTCATCTGCGTCGGAGTATATTTTGTACTTATATATTTGTCCTTTTTGAAGACCAGGAATAAAACCTTCCCATATTCCCGAGCCATCCCATCTGACAAATAATGGATGTTGGTGCCCTTCCCAATAGTTGAAATTCCCAATGACTTCCACTTTTCGGGCAGCCGGTGCATACACAGCAAAATATACTCCTTCTACACCATCTTTCGTACGCAGGTGTGAACCCATCTTTTCATAAAGCTTGAAGTGTTTTCCAGCTCTAAATAGATTGGTGTCAAAATCTGTGAGTTCTGAGTAGGTAACTGAATAGATTTCAGGCATTGGTATTTATTGGTTCTTGAATTCACCACAAAGGTGACACTATATACGAAAGTTAGAAAGTGAAAGACCGAATTCTATTGCTTTTTTTATTAATAACTTTGCCCGATCTAAAATCCGCTGGATGACAACCAAAAAAACGAACCGTACAGAAATTGGGACGCTTGGAGAATTTGGACTCATAGACCATCTCGTTAGCTCTTTTTCAACAAAAAATCCATCAACATTAACAGGTGTCGGAGACGATGCTGCAGTGCTTGATCATGGAGATGCTATGACACTGATCAGTACAGATATGTTGATAGAAGGTATTCATTTTGACCTGAGCTATACGCCTTTGAAACATTTGGGATATAAATCTATCGTGGTCAATGTTTCTGACATTTATGCGATGAATGGTACACCAGAACAGGTTACTGTTTCTATAGGTTTGTCCAACAGGTTTTCTGTAGAAGCAGTGGAAGAACTTTATGCTGGAATAAAAAAAGCCTGTCTCAACTATGGAGTAGATTTGATCGGAGGTGACACCAGTGCCAGCAACAAAGGATTGATTATAAGTGTCACTGCCATAGGCCGGGCAAAAAAAGAAAAAATAGTATATCGAAATGGGGCAAAAGTAGGTGATTTATTATGTATCTCGGGTAACCTAGGAGCTGCCTTTTTAGGTCTTCAAATTTTAGAACGTGAAAAACAGATTTGGCAATCCAATCCAGATATTCAACCTGATTTTGACAATCAGGATTATCTAATCGGTCGTCAACTTAAGCCAGAAGCCCGATTTGATATGATTGAGTTGTTTGCAAAACATCAGTTGATCCCAACTTCCATGATTGACATATCAGATGGACTCGCATCAGATCTGTTTCATATCTGTAAACAGTCGAATGTTGGCGCATTTCTTGAAGAGTCAGGAGTTTCGGTACACCCGGATACAGAACAGCAGGCCATCAAATTTGGTATGGATCCCATCACTTGTGCATTAAGTGGTGGAGAAGACTATGAGCTATTGTTTACTATCAATCCAAATGACTTTGAGAAGGTCAAATATTTGCCTGATGTCTATATCGCGGGCGAAATAATCAATGAAGACCAAGGCGTGATGTTGCATACAAAAGGTGGAAACATTCATCCAATAACTGCCCAGGGATGGCAACATTTCAATAAAGGAAAAGGACCAAAATAATTTGTTAACTAGCCTTAAACCAATATTTAGAGCATATGAATGACAAGAAGTTTTTAAAGAAACTGAAACTGAAACAATACAATCACGGAACAAGTACAGGATTAAATTCTTCAAGTGCAGGAAAGTATATCAAATCGTTCTCTCCGGTTGACGGAACATATATTGGGAGCGTCAGCATCACCTCCAGAAAAGAATATGAATCATTGATAGAAACCGCTCAAATCGCTGCAAAAGAATGGAGGAACATTCCCGCACCAAAAAGAGGTGAAATCGTAAGGCAATATGGTGAGGCCCTTAGAAAACACAAAGAGCCTCTTGGAAAATTGGTTTCATATGAAATGGGGAAATCGTTGCAAGAAGGTTATGGAGAAGTGCAGGAAATGATTGACATATGTGATTTTGCAACCGGTTTGTCACGACAGTTGTATGGTTTGACCATGCATTCAGAAAGACCTGGCCACCGTATGTATGAACAGTGGCATCCTTTGGGATTGGTAGGTATCATTAGTGCTTTCAATTTCCCGGTGGCCGTTTGGTCCTGGAATGCGATGATAGCGATGGTCTGCGGTGATGTTTGTATATGGAAAGCTTCTGAAAAAACCCCTCTATGTTCTGTTGCTTGTCAGAACATCATGGAAGATGTCCTCAAAGAGAATAATCTTCCAGAAGGAATTTCATGTCTAATCAATGGAAACTATCGTGTTGGTGAGTTTATGACAAAGGATGAAAGAATTCCTTTGATTTCGGCGACAGGAAGCACTCGAATGGGTAGAATAGTCGGCAAGACTGTAGCAGAGCGATTGGGAAAAAGCCTACTTGAATTAGGGGGTAATAATGCAATTATCGTTACTCCTGAATCCGATAGTAAAATAGTTTTGACAGGTGCAGTTTTTGGTGCAGTAGGTACAGCAGGACAACGCTGTACTTCCACAAGGAGGCTAATTATTCATGAATCTAAGTATGATGAGATTAAAAAAGGATTGGTACAAGCTTATCAACAGATCAAAATAGGTGATCCACTTGATCAATCAAATCATATGGGTCCTCTTATCGATCATGATTCGGTTAGCAATTACCTGCATGCTATTGAAAAAGTTAAGAATAGTGGAGGTAAAATGCTGGTTGAAGGTCAGCTATTGAATAGCCAGGGATATGAAAGTGGTTGCTATGTGAGCCCATCCATTGCCGAAGTGACCAATGATATGCCAATTGTCCAGCATGAGACTTTTGGTCCATTGTTGTATCTAATCAAATATAAAGATCTTGAAGAGGCTTTAGCAATTCAAAATGATGTTCCTCAAGGATTATCTTCCGCAATAATGACCAATAATCTGAGATCTGCAGAGTATTTCCTTTCTGCAAATGGTTCTGACTGTGGGATTGCTAACGTCAATATTGGAACTAGTGGAGCTGAGATTGGTGGTGCCTTTGGAGGTGAAAAAGAAACTGGAGGAGGTCGAGAAAGCGGTTCTGATGCCTGGAAGGCATATATGAGAAGACAAACCAACACCATTAACTATGGAACAGAATTGCCACTAGCACAGGGCATTCAATTTGATCTGTAAAAGGAATAAGGTGACACCTTTTTATTTCTCAATCGTATAATTTGAAAGCTGTATGACTATATCAACGATTACTTCTTTCCTGGAATCCGTGGCACCTCTTCATCTCCAGGAATCCTACGACAATGCCGGGCTTATAACAGGTCATCCTGATTGGGAGGTTCAGTCTGTTTTGGTGAGTCTGGACACCACTCCTGATATAGTAGATGAAGCTATTGCAAGAAAATGCAACTTGATCGTAGCCCATCATCCTATTGTCTTCAAAGGCCTTAAAAAGATCAATGGATTGAATTATGTTGAAAAAGCAGTTATTAAAGCGATCAAGAATGATATTGGTATCTATGCTATCCATACCAATTTGGACAACATCTACT
>JAHHJQ010000310.1 GCA_018680005.1 Bacteroidia bacterium
AAAGGGGGCTTGCTCGACATAATTCAGGTTCAGATTTATAGGCTTCATGAGATTGAGAGAATTCGATCATTTTTTTCCAACTAAATATATTATCAATTACCCCATATAAGATTCGAAAGCCTACAAATATCCTCAGTAATAGAATTCCGATTTGCCGATTCTTGTCCAGGAAAGACGCTAAATCTTGAAAAAGCTTCATTAATCGTTAAGTTTTCTGACAAGGACTTTTATTCTTTTTGCAAATAAATGGTAACCTTAAAGTGATCCTGATCCTTTGGATTATCTAATCTGGCCACGGGGAATTCTTCATCGTTGCCATCTCTTATAAAAATGGTATCATTTTCAAATGTAAACTCGCTGGCATATGTTCTATATCCTTCAGCTTCCAATGTGAAGTGAATGTGGGCCGGAACGGTTTCCCCTTGATCATCCTTGTAACGACCTGGATGAATGGTATGTATGGTGCATTTTCCATCTTCGTCCGTAATCAGGTAACCAAAAATCCTTGGATTCCATTGTGAGTTTTCGTCAAAGTAGCGTCCGTGTATATCGGTTTGTACAAGTTCGATTTTTGCATTTGGTACAGGCTGATTGTCGAGTTCAGCCAAGACCTGAACTTCTACAAATATTCTCGGACCTGGCTCGTCGGGTCTTACCATGGTAGCATCGTGCTCAATTGCATATTCCGCTAACAAAGTCCGGATTTTTGGCCGGTATACGGGATCATCAATAACGTGATAGAACTCACTTTTAACAACTACAGCCATTGGGTTTTCAAATCCAGATTCCAATGCTTTGGTGAGATAAACAATAGCCGAATCATATTGCGATTCCAGCATCTTAATTTTTGCAATTTCAAAGTAATGATCAGCGGATTGGTGTGGTGTTCTGGGGTCATTGATATCCATGCAAGCGACATTCAGGATTGTCAGCATTCCAAGCGTGGCCCATGTTGTATTCATAATTTTCCAAATGAGTGAATCATATGATAATCTACAGAAATCAATAGACTCTTGATAGATACATCGTCAGTGATTCACTTACGAAGCAATTTTCTTTGAGAGATGATCCTGTTCCTTTGCTATTCTTTCTTTGAAGTCAGTCAAATATACTGCTGATGGCATCTCAAGCTTGATGTCTGGAAGTCCTTCCGGAATAGATACCCCATCCTATAGAGAGACCAAGGCCAATAAGACACAGCCAGGCAAAGGTGTCGCCGATGTATGCATACACCGTTTTTACACCTTTGATCGGGACAGATGATTTCATGGTGTAGTCCGCCGTAGTGAAATGATCCATTGCGGCCAATGTGCGACCTTGATGATCTACCGCAATTGAAAGACCTTCACCGGTCTGGCGTACCATCGAAAAACCATTTTCAATGGCGCGGAACGTTGCCATTCTTGCATGCAATGGATCAATAGCTTTCCAATCCCACGCAGGCACTAGCATGATATCTATATCGGCCTTGCCTGCTTTATGGAGCAATGCCGTGAAATCCATGTCATAACAAATGGTAGTGCTGATCTTACCAAATGGAGTATTGGTGATTGGGATTATTCCATCTCCTGCAACATCCGTCGATCCTGGAGTTGGATGAGCTTTCAAATACTCCCATTCCA
This sequence comes from Bacteroidia bacterium, assembly GCA_018680005.1. GTDB lineage: Bacteria > Bacteroidota > Bacteroidia > Chitinophagales > Saprospiraceae > HDS-20. The sequence goes on from JAHHJQ010000310.1 coordinate 1,623, forward strand.
TTTCGCCATCTGGATTAATCAATACCGCCTTGTTTTCTGCTAATCTTTCAGGATTTTCTATGGGCAACATTGAATAGCCTAGTAGTAAATATCCATTCTTTTCAAGTGCCCAATTCTTGCCTTTATTTATAAATGCAGTTTCATTTTCTTCAAGCACTCTGATTGTTCCTTCAGGCCAGAGTGTCAATTTAGCGAGGGGGTCAATATTATGCTTACTCCGTTCGAATATTTGGTCATGAATCGAATCAAGCAGAATAGCCTGCGTTGCCCGGCCTGTTGTCGCCATCTCAATAGAAGAGGAATATCCTTGCTTTTGCATTTTCTCAACGTATGCTTCTATTTCATTTGCGGGAGTAAAGGAAGCGATAGTAACAGTTTCTGACTGCGGAGGCCAGACTTCAAGGCGCAATCCTCCATACAATAGAACCAAGGATAATACAATTGCATAAATTCCGGCACCAGATTTAGTTATCTGCCAATCCAGGTCATTGTCGATGACCCAATTCGCTACAGAGGCAAACCACATCACGATAAAAGAAACACCCCACATCCCAAATACGGATGATATCTGGATCAAGGCCAAATTGTCAAATTGGGTATAGGCAGTTGCAGCCCATGAACCAAAAAATAAATTGTTGAGGAACTCTACGGTTATGACGGCAGCAGGAAATACCAATGTGGAAACGAAACCATTCAATTTTGGGGCTATCCATCTGTCCATCAGATAGGGGAAGAACCAAAGTATAGCGTAATAAATCGTCAGGATATACGTCAACGCACCAAGTAAGGAAGGTATGATGCCGTAGAGCATTATTCTTGATGAAATAGTGATGAGAATAAATAAAGTCAATAATCCCCATGCGCCCTTGGTGGACCTTGCATACCTCAACAAAAAGACTGGTGCTATCCATGCAGCATATGATACACACCATCTGCCATTTGAAAATATAAATAATACAATTCCTACAAGAAGTAGAATTAGAAGTGCCCTGGTACTATATGTTTTGGCAGAGGAATTCAAAACATGTATATCGAATTAATCGTGTCCATCTAAATTCGACTATTTTTTTCTGAAAACCTTGTGAGCTAAGGGATAGTTTTACCAGAGTCTCAATACCGGAACCAGAATGAGGTGAGCTTCTGTATTAGAGTTGATTGCACCGGGTATAAAAAAATAGCCCCAAATAGGGGCTATCATCAAATCTAAACCTATGTGTTTCCAATCTATTGTTTCTGTAAGATCTTACTTTAAATTTCTTATTTATCGATTTACTTGGTGAGAAGAACCAATCCTTGCACTCAATATCGTCGTCATTCAATGATTTCTGACTACTAAAATATTTATGACAAAGTTACTATCGAATCCACTCCCGGTCTGTGACATAAGTTACTTGTGTAATGATTAATCCTGTAGCGTTTTACTCCAAATTTGGGCAGTAAAGGTCGATTTGATCAATGTTGAAAGATTCAGGAAAAAGCAGGATATAGTGGTTGATTGAAAGGTTAGTTTCTGTGAGAGCCTAAGAATATGATTGACCACGCACGCGTGCATCCTATTCAAACAATTTATTGATCTTCGCATATTGCAAGAGCATGATGGTCTTGGCGTCTGTTATTATTCCGGTTTGTATCATGGTATATGCTTCTTCAAAGTTGATTTCCAGGACTTCGATGTCCTCTTGTTCCCTCGGTTTTCCACCGCCGGCGCTTATTTTCATATCTGCGGTGTAAGCTGCCACAAAAAAGTGAAGAATTTCAGTTGCAGCACCAGGTGACATATATGCTTCGAATACCTTTTCGACATTTTCGATATGATATCCGGTTTCTTCTTCGGTTTCTTTTTTGATGCAAACTTCCGGCTCGTCTTCATCCAACATCCCGGCACACACTTCGATCATCATTCCACTTTCATTACCATTCACATATGTCGGAATCCGAAATTGACGTGTCAGGATTACCGTATTTTGATTGGTGTTGTAAAGTAATATGGCCGCGCCATCTCCTCGATCATATACTTCTCTTTGTTGTGTTTCCCAGTCACCAGCTCTGTTGCGATAGGCATAGGTATACTTTTTCAGAACAGACCAATTATCAGAAAGTATCTCTTCCTGATGCATGATGATTCTATGATCCTCCATTTATATTGAGCAGTTATGTCAACTGGTAATTGTATAAGGAATCTAGTTTTTTATCAGATCAATTACATTTTCGATTGGTCTGCCGATAACTGCTTTGTTTCCTCTTACCACAATTGGTCTTTCGATTAATTTGGGATTCTCAACCATTGCTTTAATCCATTCATTTTCAGTCAATTCCTTTCCTTTATATTTTTCTTTGAAAATTGCTTCTCCTTTGCGGATCAGATCTTTTGCAGGAATATTTAATTTGGCTAGTAATGCTTTTAAATCCTTCGCATTTAATGGTTCTTTTAAGTATTCAATAGTCTCAAAATCGATACCTTCTTCTTTCAAAAGGTTATAACTATCTCGGCTTTTCCGGCATCTTGGATTGTGGTATATTTTCATCATTACTGATATTAAATGACTTCGTACTAATTTCAAAAGTACTTTAATGGAATCACTAATCTACATTTTTATTGGGTTTCACAGATCTCTTTTAGGATCTCCAGAGCTTTGGGCCAAGTCTCCAGAAAGAAATCCTCCATTTCCGGAAAAGCATCTGAATCTATTGTCACCTTGGTCAGGTTGTCTTCTTTTGTGATGGTATAGTTTTCCAGTGCTCCTTTTATAGCTTCTACATCCTTACCTGCTGTGACTTCTTTGTCATTTTGAATCCAACCATAATGCTCAATACTAATAAATTGGTTTGGAGTATTTTTCTTTATTCTACTCAGCATGCCGGACAAATTCCCTTCTTCATCTTTGGCAAGAAATCGCATCTTGCTTCCTTCTGCCCAGTTGCCTTCAAAATAGGAAGTGGGGCTAAAAATCGAAGTCCATTTCTGAAAATGAGACGGATCGATGATCGTTTTGTAAACCACCTCTGGTGATGCTTCGATTAAGACTGAAAATTGCAAGGTTTCCATATGATTGAGTAAAGTCTGATTATAAGAGAGTTAATTGGTTATACAAGAATTATTGTTTTTCAACGAATTCCTTAAACTGCTGCATCCATTTCTCCCCTTGTTTCCTGTATACACTCGGAAAAAATATAGCAATCAATTTGGGTATGATCCAATTAATTCTCGTGTATTCATACTCATATTCATAAAGCGTCCGATTCGTATCCAATGCTGTGAATTTGCATTGCATCGTATTGTCCATATGCACGTGATGATAACTTGCTTCAAATAACTCAGGCAAGTCATTTTTTGTAATGGTTTCTGTCAACTCCATTTCTCTCTTCCCATATTTGTAAAACATCTTTGATACCGCACTATCCTTACCTGCCTCTCCACTGATCAACTCTTTCCTTATAAATCCATCCTGGTACTCCCCTAGATAAGTTGGGTCCGCGAAGTATTTCACAACCTCGTCCCTTGGTTTAAGTATCTCTTTTGAGCCATTGAATTTCATAGTATAATTCTTTTAATCGTTACTGGTTTGTTCAAAATTGATATCTATCCGACCCAACCATTTAGCACATACATTGAAAATGAGGGCTTCGCAAATTCCACATATTAAACCAACGGTTGCGCCAATAAGAGGCATGCCAATCAGAGCGCCAAAGGCAAGTATAGTTCCATAACTCAGGCCAGGTGTCTCCGGAGTGGTTATCCAACCTAAGCTGACAAGGGTATCAATAATAAGCCCGCCAAAGGAATACAAGATGCCCGCTAGCAAACCAATTATCCCACCGATAACAACATGAAATTTTACAAATGAAAACACATTGATTTTTCTGGAATTCTTCATGCTATGACTTTATTTCCTTAGAAACACTAAAGAATATCGTCAAAAAATGCCAAATAATAGAATGCTCTGCTTTATTGAAAAACTACTTCATCAATATAAATGTCATGGGGAAACCCATATGCAATGGAGGTGATGACCAGACCGGATCGTATGCAGCTCAAGTCCAGTTTTTTAGTTTTGATGATGTATTTTTTCCATTTCTTGGTGAGTTTGATTTCAATAGATTCCTTGGCCGTATCGGGAAAAGGTTTGTCACTACCGATGAGACCAAATCCAATTTTGGCTATGACATTTGAGTCATTTGATTTGGCCCAAAAGCTAAAAGTATTCGCACCAGAGAGGTCATAGCCACCTAGTATGTCTCCCCAATCATTGGCCGGGTCTACAAAGCCAACGCCGTACCAATTGTCTCTTGCTTTATAGCTTATTTTGATGGCAGTTTTCCCGAAATAAACTTCTTCTGTGTTGTTCAGATCTACTTCAATTGCCTCATAGTTACCCATATAGCCTGAAGGGATATAAGGTAGATTGATATTGTCTGCATATACATAAAAGGGAAGGCTTGCTTTAGGCACAAGATATTTCCTTGCCTTAGCCTTCGCATCGGAAACTACCATCGAAGTCGATGCTATTCCTACATTACTATAGGTGTCTTTAGCCGCAGCATATACTTTGATAGGGCCATCTTCTTTTGGTAGTTGAATTTCGAAACCATCTAAAATATTACCACGATGGGTTAGCGGTAGTATTTGATTTCTTCTTTTTCGGCTTCCCGTGCGCTGATTATAGAAAAACTTAAATTCCAGAACTTCATTTTCTACATCCGAAACGTCTAATGATATAGGAACCCAGGTATTACTTTTGGTTTTGGTGTTCGGTAATTCAAATCTATTGATAGCCGGAACATTATTGATCGGTTTATTACCGGTAAAGGCCTCTCTGATTGCCCAATATTGTGGACGATACAGGCCTTTAAAATGTGTGAATAACCATGAAGCAACAAAGTCATCTCCATTGCCATAATGAAATACAAAACCACCCAACGACGATGGTTTATTGGATATCCACTCATGAAATCCGGTAGCTATCGCGTCATATTTTTGTCGGTCTGTAGGTTCTTTCTTGATGCCATTGTTTTCTTCCTGAATATCCCATTCACCCATTACTCCGAATTCGGTGATGATATAGGGTTTGTCAATGCCTTTTTTTTCTAATTCACCTGATAGATAGCCTGCTCCCGGTCCATAACTATTCAACCCATAAATGTCGATCGATGGAACATATTTTTGCCACCAGTCTAATCCAAAAGTCCATGCTTCTATCGATGTGATCGGATGATTCGGGTCAATACTTTTGATTTGTTTGCAGATGCTCTCCAATAGCTCTGAATAAGCCTTCTTTTCTTCATCGGTAGCCGTATTTAGATAAACCTCATTGCCAATACCCCAGGTCAGGAGAGCAGGATGATCTTTATATTGCTCAACTGTGTTGATCGCATTGGCGTACATAACCTCCATGCCAGCCTTATCCTTTAAATAATCAAAACTATCGTCATCTTCCATACCCGGTCGTCCATGTCGCATCCAGATGCCAACCATTACTTTGATGTCATATTTGTTAGCCGCATCCAGTAATGTTTCTGTGTTTTCATCGGATGCCCATGTCCTGATCGTATTCACACCAAGAAATTCCAGATCTTCAAAATATTGGTCGTAGTTATTGACATCATGGGCATATCCAAAGGTGGCTCCTTTGATTTCGTAGGGCTGTTCATCAACCAGCAGTGTCCATTTACCATCTGTCTTCCTGACTGTGGTTTGGGCATTTATACCAATATGAAGCAACGTACTAAGTGCGAGCAGCAGAAGTCGATGTATGTAGAACTTCATTATTATGAAAGCCTTTAATGTGAAATCTGTTCAAATTTAGGATTTTAAGCTTCAGGAGTTTCATAACTACTCTTGGTCATCATATAGTAAACCACTGGTATTACTATCAGTGTAAGGACCGTAGATGCAATGGTTCCTCCCATTAGCGATATTGCCAATCCCTGGAAAATCGGATCAAAAAGTATAACTACAGCACCAATGACAACAGTACCTGCCGTCAACAATATTGGTGTGGTTCGAACAGCTCCAGCTTCTATTACAGCATCTTCGAGTGAGGCGCCTTCCTCTAAGCGAAGTTTGACGAAGTCGATCAAGAGGACGGAGTTTCTAACCATGATACCCGCCAAGGCGATCATTCCGATCATCGATGTCGCTGTGAAATAGGCATCCATGATCCAGTGACCGAGTATGATCCCGATCAGAGAAAGTGGAATAGCTACCATCATCACGATCGGCGATCTGAACCGCTGAAACCAACCCACGATCAGGATGTAGATAAAGATTAGGGCGACACCAAATGCAATCCCCAGATCCCTGAACACCTCTAAGGTCACCTGCCATTCGCCATCCCACTTCACTGCATAATCTTCTTCCAGCTGAGGTTGCGTCATATAGAACTCTGACAAACTAAATCCTTTTGGCAGATTGAGCGATTTAAGTTTTTCTTCAAATCCCAGAATCACATAAGCCGGACTTTCAAGCATCCCGGCCATATCAGCAAGCACATAAACAACACGTCGTTGATTTTTGCGGTAGATACTCTTTTTTAAAGGTTGCTCTGATACAGATACAAAATCACCGAGGGACAACATATTGCCCATTTGAGATTTAACCTTGAGGCTCTTGATATCATTCGTAGAAGTACGTTCGCTTTCATCCAGTATAACACTGATAGGCACCTGGGTAACTTCTCTTTCCTGATACAAATAACTCACCGGACGGGCAGACATGGCAGTTCCTATGGTGGAAACGATCTGTTGATTATTCAATCCATAAAGCGAGGCTTTTTCTTTGTCCACATCGAAATGCATTTTGGAATAATCGTCTTCAACCATCCAGTCCACATCGACGACATCTTCTGTGTTCGCCAGGAGATTCTTGATCTGTTCAGCGATTTTGATTTGTTCATCATAGTCAGGACCGTAGATTTCAGCGACTATAGTGGATAGCACAGGTGGTCCCGGTGGTATTTCAACAACTTTCGCATTGGCTCCATACTGTGTAGCAATGGCTTGTATTTCAGGTCTTAGTCGTTTGCAGATATCATGGCTCTGTTCATCTCGACTATGGCGATCTACAAGATTGACCTGTATGTCCGACATATTGGATGCCTGACGGATATCATAGTGCCGTACCAATCCATTGAAGTTGATCGGTGCGGCTGTCCCGACATACGTCTGATAATTTCTAACCAGAGGTTCCTTTCCTACAAATGCTGCTATCTCCTTAGTCACGGCTGCCGTACGCTCAAGAGAAGTACCTTCCGGCATATCGATAATTACCTGAAACTCGCTCTTATTATCGAAAGGTAGCATCTTGACAGCCACTGCCCTAAAGTAAAACATACTCATGGTGGCGAGTAAAATACCGGTTATGACTATAAGCATACTCCATCTTTT
>JAHHJQ010000327.1 GCA_018680005.1 Bacteroidia bacterium
ATAAAGATGATCTTCCATTCAGCAAAGAACCGGCAACGAATATCGAGTATCGATAAACAAATGACCTATATCACCGAGATCACCTTAATGGGAGCATAAGTGATGTTAAGCGTGGGGACCTATCTGGGAGGTGTATGGGCCAATGAATCATGGGGAAGATATTGGGGCTGGGATGCGAAAGAGACTTGGGCTTTGGTGACAATTTTGATCTATGCCTTTATATTACATATGCGCCTTATCCCTAAAATGAAGGGGTTGTATACTTATAATCTGGCTACTTTATTTGGGTGGGCGTCTGTGATCATGACCTATTTTGGTGTCAACTACTATTTGTCTGGTTTACATTCTTATGCAGCTGGCGATCCTATCCCAATCCCAGGCTGGGTTTATGTATCTGTGGTATTGGCGATTCTTATAAGCGTTGTTGCCTTAATCAAACAAAACAAATACTCATTAATACGATAAATTGGATAAGGATATATGCCTTAACGAGTAAATCTTACTGTACAATTTTCGCATTTTCTATTATGATGTCATAGCGGTATCCGGCACCAAAATCCCGATTTAAAGAGACCTTTCCTTTCATAGTCACAATTTTACCCACTTCTACCATTTCAGAAGAGGTGATCACCAAATCGAAATCATCCTTACTTCCATCTTTGAGATGTATCCAGTTGAGCCCCATGATTTCCGTATTAACCTTGGTACATTGTCCGGATATTTGGACATCTTGGTTCTCGTATTTCTCAGGATTAGCTACAAGGTCTGCGATGCGTAGAGAGCCTTCAACAGCAATATCTTGAACATCCATCGACCTATCCATATTCTTCCCGAGTTGATCTTTTGAACCGCTTTTGGAAATATCTTCCATACCATGAGCGGCAGGGATGATTTCTGAAACAAAATAGACCTCTTCAAATATCCGGTCATGCTCCTCACTCCTGAAGTCTGTCATTCGTACACTTCCCTTGTATATGTATTCTTCTCCAATGCTGGCGTTCATTTTTTGCGTGGCTATCCAAAAGGTTTCTTTTCCTTCCGTGACATAGAGGTAAACGTATTTCTCTGTAGGTAGCACTTCATTGACGCTGACGGTATGGTAATCATTTTCTATTTCTTGAGAAGGATTATCTCTGACATCGCCAGATCTATCAGAGCCATCTGGAGGTACATTGACTCTGTCATCTGCGGATGGCGGAATTATTTTGGGTCCACTTTGACAAGCTACGAATGCAAAAATCAATAGGATTATGGGGATAAGAGGAAATCTATTTTGAATCATAGTTTATAGTCTATAGAATTAGTAAATGCTGAGAGTTTGAATGCACCATTCGTAGCTACAGCCAATAGTTATAAGCAAATTAGGCTTTTTAGATGATTTTTATCCATTACACTTGTTCTCATCCATCTGGAAATGGTTCAGGAATAATCATTCGTATTAGAACTTTACAAAAAGATGACATAAATCATTTGCAAAGTTGATGACTATCAATCTGATTTCTATTGAAACTTCCGCCAATTATATTACTTTTCGGTATCAAAGCTATGGTATTGCAAAGTTTAAAGTATTGATGTATGAAAAATCTATTTTCTCTCTTTTGTAAAGGTTTGGTTTTTACACTCTTATTAGGTCTGATTGGTTGTGAAGGCGATATTGGCCCTCAAGGACCAACGGGTCCTGCCGGCCCTATTGGCCAAACAGGTTTGTCTGGTCAGGATGGTCAAAATGGCGCTGAGAATTGTGTAGATTGTCATGGTAATAATCAGTTGATTACGGCAAAGATGTTTCAATGGGAAAATTCAATTCATTATCTCGGTGGGCATTATGACAGGAATGAAGCGGATTGTGCCGCATGCCATACCAGTCAAGGTTTTCTAGATCGTATAGCTTCTGGAGCTATGGAAGCATCTGCCGACGTTGAAGATCCGCTACCTCAAAATTGTTATACCTGTCATCAGATCCATCAAACCTGGACCGGTGCAGATTGGGCCCTTACAGCTCAGGATCCTGTCACGCTTTGGGTCGGAGGAGAGACTGTGGATTTAGGTGCAGGAAACCAATGTATCAATTGTCATCAACCTCGACTACGTACTCCAGCAGTACCTACTCCAGGAGTAGATGAGATGTTAGAAATCACCAGTAATTTCTGGGGTCCACACCATGGAGCTAAAGGAGCCTTGTTTACTGGAAAAGGAGCTTATGAAGTAGGCTCAGGATATGTGAATTCTTCGCACACAACATCAGTAGAAAATTCATGCATTACCTGTCATATGGCAGAAGCAATAGAAGGCCGAGGAGCAGGAGGCCATACATTCAGGGTTGAAACAGAGGAAGGTGATCTAAATCTTAATGGATGTAGTAGTATAGTATGCCATTCAGCCGGTGCGGTCCCGGCACTGGTAGAATCTACCCAGGCAGAGATTCAATTACTGCTGGATGAATTGAATGCAGACTTGAAGGCTATTGGAATTTTGGCTCCTTTATTTGGATCTGATCGCGCAGTGAAAGGAACTTGGACATCGGTACAAGTCGGTGCACTATGGAATTATCTCTACGTAGAAGAAGATAAAAGTAAGGGTGTACATAATGCTCAGTATGCCAAAACTTTGTTGGAAAATTCTATCGCTGCTTTAGACTAATCAAAAAATCGAGAAAGCTTACTTTTTAGAGAAATTGGCACAATTTGAAAATTAGAAGTAAGCTTTCTTGTAAGTCTATTGTCTATGACTAAACAACAAGAGCAAATCGGTAATATTCATATTAGGTAGAGCTCATATTATTCAGTTGTTAATCTCTGTTACTATGTTCAAGAGCATTTATCTCATACCATTCGTATTTATCTTTTCCATAGGCATGCTTCATGCACAGGAAGATGTCCAGCAGGAAACAAAACCTCGACCCGTTCGAAATACATTTGAGAGTATTTGGTTGATCGATAATCAAACCGTGGATGTACCATTTAAGAATACCTTTGAATGGGATATACAACACCGATTTGGTACCTGGGAAAATGGTTATGAAGACTACTTTGGTCTTGCTGCCCCTTCTAATATTCGTTTGGGATTTGTGTATGTTCCTCTTGAAAACTTACAAGTAGGATTTGGTATTACCAAGGAGCGAAAAATTTGGGATTTCCATGCTAAATACGTTCTCATAAAGCAAAAACAAGATAGTGGTTTCCCTTTTTCAATCGCCTATTTTGGCAGCGTGGGATTGGACTCTCGGGATCTGGATTCATTTGTCGAAACTTCGGATCGCTATTCCTACTTCAACCAATTGATGATCGCCCGAAAATTTACAGACAGACTTGCTTTACAGATTGCTCCTAGTTTTTCATATTTCAACTCCCCTGAACTCATTTATTCCGATGAGGGGAATTTCGTTGGGGCAATGAATAACACACACTTTGCAATTTCAGCATTGGGAAGACTTGGATTGACAGATAGAATAGGTCTTATATTAAGTATGGACTTTGCGGTAACGGATCATCAAATCAACAACCCCGAGAATAATATTTCTATAGGTGTGGAATTTACAACCAGCTCTCATGCATTTCAAGTATTCGTAGGCAACTATCAAAGTATAAACCCACAGTACAACCACCTATTAAATCAAAATAGTTTTGGAGATGGCGATATTCTAATCGGGTTTAATATAACACGTCTCTGGAATTTCTAGATTTTGATTTTATTTCAACAATTAGTGACTAACTCTAATCCAAATAGCCGGAAATAGACACCAGAAGAATCACCAATTCGTAATAACTCCATCTTTTATAGGTGAGAATGGGAAACACTGAGCACTTAAAAACACATCCAAGACGCAAAGGCATCTACTCGTCCAAGTAACTCTTATTCATATTTCACAATTACAGCGTATTATAACTATAAGCTCATCTCGATAGTGGGCGATCATTCTTTTTGTCAGGACTGACATTGACTATGGCAAGCTCTAATATTTTAGATCCACTACAAAAACGACCCCTAAACTTTTAAAATCCAGAGGTCGTTTATAGCAGAAATTTTATTTACTCAACTCTATACCTAAAGCGTTAGCCGAGAGAGAGATTACTCGAATGTCCGCATATAGTTAACTACATGCCAGAAATCTTCATCATAAGGTATTTTCTTTTCATAGTTTGGCATTTCATCACGGCCAAACTTTGATTTATAGAATAAGGCACCATCAGTTTGATTTTGAAATGCATCTGTAGTAAAATCACCACTAGGCGTATCCAATTGGGCAGCTTTTGTCCCATCTCCTAAACCTTCTTTACCATGACATGACGCACAGTGCTTTTTATAGACTGCCTTTCCAAGTTTCAGCGACTCAGCATTGGCATCCTGAGGATTTTCCATATTTTGATACTTCGCCGGGACTTCCCAGTCCGTTGCTTGCGTTGGGAAAGTATTCGCTGATAAAATCACGACAGCAAAGAGCATCGGAATGATAACTTTCAAATTTGTTTTCATGATGTGCTATTAGAATTTATTACTTAATTATCAATTTACATTATTTAGACGGATTGATTCCCTCTAAGGTGACAGCTTTAATAATTATTTAAGAGGTTGAGATTCCATTTCTTGTTTCCCTAATTTCCTCAATTTCAAAAGTTGTCTTATTACGATTCCGAAATTAGACCATGCGACTATCATAAGAAAACCGAAAGTTATCACCATCCATAATGGAGCATTGGGTGTCCATAATTCCCTGTTAGCTTCTACAACTTGAGGTTTTGGTATTCCCCAGGGTTCTTTGAAATTAAGTTCAAGATCACCATATTCGTCAGTGTCAATAATTCTGACTTTTAATTCCAGATTACCCTCTTTGTCCCCCGGAATTCCATCAGGAATAATAAATTCTGCCTGACCGTCTTCGTCCGTATAGTCTTCCCCAATATTCAAATCACTATACATACGAGGGACGGACAATATAATTTCGACGTCAGCAATTGGAGTAGGATTTTCAGCAAGACTATAAGCCGAAACACTAACGATTTTTTCAGAATCTTCGGAGGAAGTAGATACTTCAATATTTGCCCTTCTAATGGATATTTCATCATCGCTTTCAGCATATGAATCACTCCCTTCATATAAAACAGTAAAGATTATCGTACTATCTTCGGCAAGACTATACTTATCTATACTGTCGAGTTGGAAAACTGCTATTCCTTTTCGGTTAGTACTTGCTTTACCAATTAGGGTCTCCGTCACTTCATCCGAATGATAAAATGACAATTCCAAATTAGCCTGCGGCGCGTAGCGGCCCTCAACTCTCGCAAGTATTCTTGCTTGAAGATAAGCCCTTGATTCTGGCATCTGTGTGCATGACAGACTGATCCTCGTTCTGACGGGTTCATCTTGCGCATGTATAACTGAGCAAAGAAGACAAAATAGAAATCCCAATAGTATTGGAAGTATATTAATTTTAGTTGCCTTTTGACTTGTAAGTTTCATAATTTGTGGCTAATGGTGCCTTAATAAATATTAATTCCTCCTTCTTCTGCAAGTTCTGACATAGGTATGATTGTAATAAATCTTGATGCCAAACTTATAAATAAGAAGAATGAGGCAAATCCGGCCAAAGTAAGTGCATATTCAACCCAAGTTGGCGAATAAAATAAGTATTCAGGTCTTATGTCTTGAATAGGAATTAGTGTAGTTTCAAGGGTAGGGACTACAATTAAATACCGTTTTATCCAAAGTGATATCAAAACAATGACAGAAGCAAGAGTGATCAGTCCTGGAGTTCTTAGCTTTTTAAACACCATGACAATTATTGGTATTAGTATGCCCAACACATTGGATATAAAAAACCAGACACCATAATATTCTGGGTCAAGTAATTTGTCAATTAGCTCGGAATCCCATTTATCTGAAGCATACCAACTCGTCAGGTATTCGGAAAAAGTAAAATAGCCATAACCCGTTCCAAGTATTATGAGCACGACTCCCATATAGACGAAGTGCCTATCTGTAAAGTACTTTTTAAGGTTGTACATTTTTCGGAAAATCCACATGGCCACTATAATAGCTCCCGTTCCTGAATAAATAGCAGCCAGCACGAAATACGGTCCAAAAATCGTACTGTGCCATCCTGGCCTCAATGTCATTCCGAATATCCAGGATAAAATAGAAGATATAATAACCACCATAGGGACCAGTATGATGGCCAGTAAATTTCTTGTCTTATTGATTATTATTTTCTGTTCCTCCTTCCCCTGATAATTTATGGCCATTAAATTGTAGAACTTTCGTCGCCATCTGCTAAAATTGAGTTCTGAACTATCCCGGAATACTGCAAAATCCTTGATCACTCCCAGATAAAGAAATAAAATTGCTGCAACGATGTAGGTACTGATGGCAAATACATCCCAGATTATTGGAGACTGAATCCGTGCATGAATAAAGAGATAATGCAGTCGGTCCAACCGCCCGATACATAGCAATATGAATACAGGACCGACAATAGCCCCTATGACAGCAATAAGACTTGAAATGCGTATTATCGGTCGTCGCCAGGGTACCTTAAACAAGTGAAAAAAAGCGCCAATGATGGCGCCTGCATAGCTCAGGCCTAAAAAGAAAATGAAATTGGCGATATAAATACCCCAAACTACATTATCCCTCATACCTGTAACTATATGACCCTCCGCAATTTGTAAATACAAGGCATACATGCCTATGGCGATGCACAGCAAAAGAAATATAATCCATGACCACCACAACTTTGACGGTGGATGACTTATCCAGCTCAAGTCTTCTTGAATTTGATTTGAATCAATCTTATATTTCATATCCGCTAATTATATGGTAGGACTACCATCAATAATATCTTTGAACATTTCTCTTAAAGGATCACTCTCAACATTTTCCAATCCTCTTTCTACAGGAAAAATTCTATCTGTAGGTGGTAGATAGTATACCCTGGGTTTTGTACCCAACTCCTCCATGTACCGATATCCGGCTTTATCTTTAATAAGTTGACTGAAACGTACTGTTTCTTCACCATTTGTAACAGTATCCTCGTTTTCGTCTCCAAAATAGAAGACACCATTAGGACAGGAAGTGACACAATCCGGTAATTCACCTAATCTGGCCATATCCGGGCAAAAATCACATTTTTCTACAGTACCTTCCTGAGCGGGCACACTCGCTTCTGGTGAGTAAGAACACATTTTAGCCTCCTCTGACAATTCTGGTTCGGTCCAATTGAAAACTCTTGTGGAATAGGGACAAGCTGCCATGCAGAATTTACAACCGATACATCGATCATTATCGATTAACACGAGGCCATCGCTTCTTTTATAAGTAGCATCTACCGGGCAAACTTTTACGCATGGTGGGTTATCACAATGAAAACATGTTTTTGGAAACCAATACGGAGACGCCTGGTCATTGTCTTTCATCAATTTCACCTGGAGCCATTCAACATCGCTAGGAGAATAGTGCATTTTCTGACATGAGGTAATACATTTCCGGGCATTATTACACTTCGCCAGATCGATTACCATCACAAATTTTCGTCCAGGGATCCCTTCTCGAGCTTCAAGCTTGCCAACTGGGGGAACAGCAGGACCAATTTGTGATCTGGCGACTTCGATAAGTTCTCCATCGGGTGAAAGCAATTTTATTTTCTCCTCCTCTTTAAGCAAATTGCTCCCTCCACTGCACCCACAAGCCGCTGCACCACATAATGCAACGACTCCGGTCTTTAGAAAATCTCGACGCGAAGGACCGCTGCAACCACATTTCTCTGATTTCATTGAACTGATTTTAAGTTGGTTTATTCGAATTATTGTCTCGCCAATCAAGAATGTCTTTATTGGTTGTTTTCTTCTTGTTTCGATTCTTTTCAAAGAGTGCCTTATCTATTTCCACTAGCTGCCCATCGGGTGTCAGCATTTTAACTTTTTCATTACCCTGGTCGTTCTGTTCAGTTGACGTTTTGCTTGATTCTGAATTGGACAAACCTAGAGTCAGAAAATCACGTCTTGATTTCGTTTTGTCTTTGCTCATTTTTATAGGATTTAGAAAGACCAAAGTCTCGTCATGTTGAATCCAATCAGGATTTTATTGTCGCTAAAAGAATTGAGATTGAAGAAATGATTATACTGGGGTATTGTGCTTTTATAATTTCCTACAAAGACCTGGAAAGCGTGACCACTGGTCGCAAACTCAAGCCCAAAACTGATGTTTGCCTCAGGTTCATCAATATTGTGATCTGTTACAGGAATATCAACATTGGCAATGATGGCCGTTCCATCCGATATTTTTAATCGTCCCAATGTGGATATAGAGAAGTGATTGTTCTCACGTTTGGCAACTGGATTGTTGCTTTCGTCAAGGATAGCGTCAACAAAATTAAAGTGTGTCACATTAGCAGCAACCTGCAAAGATAATTTGTCGCTGAATTTGCGGGCTAACATAAGTTGATGAAAATAAGAATAACGATCTCCTGCCTTACGGAAAATTGTCTTTTCCAGTTTTCTCGTATCAACTGCCATATTAACCAGATAAGTTATACTCAACGGTTTCGCTCCGCTACGACTTTGTTCGAGTATGGCATACTTTGCGTTGAAATCCCAAAGAAGATTTTCTTTAGAAAAACCAAATCCAAGTTGAAGCCTATTGATAGGAACATAGTTAAATCCAAGTCTGAAATTTGAAGGAGCAAAAAGTCCCCAAAAATCATCGTAACCTTTGTCCCATGTGCCAAACCTATGCTGGATGTCAAATTCAAATGTCCCTTTAAAAGGTACGATTACGGTCTGATTATCAATTAGCCAAATACTTTCAAAAACGTCTGTAAGTGGTCTGTCAGGCGGCTTGGTTTCTTCCTGAGCATTGATAGAAACAAGAGAAATTGTAAAAGAGACTATTATGATAATGAACCGCCTCTTCATAATTGTAAATTGATTCATCGTTTGATATTTAATTATCCAAGGCACCTTGTTGCATCCATCCAAGGGTTAATTCAATTAGTTCTTCATCTCTTCCGGAAGGAGGCATGATGATTCTACCTCCATCACCGATAAGCCATAGATATAGTTCACTTGACACTGGATCTGCAGTATTTATAAATCCGCCATTGACTAACTCATTATAAGCTCGCGATGGGGTTAAATCCGGGTAAGCCGCACCAGTGCCATGACAGATACTTTGGGTGCAACCAGAAGAAAAGAGGGGTATGATATCCCCTGAAAAACTGATCGTTTCTACGGGATCGATTATGACAGGCTCTGGTTCGAACTGTTCGGCATAACATCCGATCAACTGAACAATACCTAAGACGAGTATCATATACAGTATAATCCTGAATTTGTTCTGCATAGTGGTGTTAAAGTAAGAATATTCCGAGAATTAGAAGACTAAGATCAGCTTCTAGTTTTACCTAAACGATGATAGAGATCAATTGGTAAAGTGAGCATTGTCATATCGGTAGTCGAATGAAAAACTGAGCAAGCGGTCTTGTAGAATTCAGAAGGCCCATTTATAATTTCCTATATTTCGTCTGAAATAGAGCCACTTGAATATTTGTCAAAATATGACGCATTTGAATTTGCGATCTTACCTGCTAATTTCTAGTCTTTTTATTGTTGTCCTTGGATCTTTGTGGAAACACTTTTCAGAGTGGAGTGGGATTATCAATCTTGAAATAGGTCACTCTGCAAACATGGCTCAAGTTTACGATGGTGATTCGTCCAATGTCCAGGGCCAGGTAGTTTTACCATTCAGTGTTCAACTAAATGATTTTTCATACTCGACATCTCCCCCCAGCTACCAGATTGAGCTGTTGAAAGCCGATCCACAAGCCATTCCCAATCCTCATAGCCCAATGATCATCAACGATAAGCAGTTAAAAACCTATCCATTGGTTAAACAAAAGAGAAGAAAAATTCCAGAGACAGATTATTACTTCAGATTAACCGATTTTTATCCAAATTTTGGGTTTAATTATGGATACACGGACCAGATTGATACGATCCATCCTCTGGATCCAGGTATCATGCTCAAATTGATGTTAGGTCAAAGACAGCCGCAGCTGCAGCTAAGGGCAAATGAGAATAATTCCCTGAGAGATCCTCATATGAATGCACCACTTGAGTTTTACTGGAACATCCCCGACGACATTAAAAACCTGGTGAAATACGAACAATACAATTTTCAGGATTCATTACTAAGGATTCTATTCATTGGAATGACGGAAGAAGTCATTTATGAATTTCAAAAAGGTGTGATAAAAGAAAAATTGGAAAGAGACAAAACCTATTATTTTCCCGATGGTAAGCAACAAGGGTTTCAATACCAATTCGTTTTTCCAGACGCACAATATATCACGGCGGTTCCCGGAACTATTGATAAGGAAATGAACAACCCCGTGGCCAAGCTGGAGATTTGGCAAAAGGATTGGGATCGAGCTGATATCGCATATGTTTATCCGGCTAAGCGGGGAGGAGGTTCGAGGTATAAGGTTAAGGGTACGGATTTCAAACTGGGACTTGAGAAAATCGAAGAAAATTTAAAAGCGTATCGCACCAATGATCTTAGTTTGATTGACCCAGAGGGAAAAGAAATCTTAAGTCAGGATATTGCAGAAAACGAAAACCTCAAATACAAGGGGTATAGATTCAATCAAATAGCTATTAGCAATGAAAGTATTGACTATCCGGGTATAAGTGTAACATATCAGAGGGGTATTTATCTAATATACTTAGGCTTGGCTGGTGTTCTTTTATCCGGATTGAGCATCCTATTTGGCTTGGGAGTTCCAAAATATTAATTGACAAATGACCAGGGCTAGCTGATCCTTCACCTTTTATAATAAGGTATTTCATTATGCTTCGCTTTTCAATGATTTACTGAGAACGATTTCGACAACAATCTCATCCTATATACTTCCTAAAGGAGTGGTTGTTTGATACTTGTGGCTGACATTAAAGTAATTATTATTCATAAATAATATTAAATTATAATCAATTTTCACGAAAAATCACTATAATTTATACCTTTGCTCATTGAATTTCACCAAAATGTCATTTTTATAACTGATATTCATGTAGAATAATTGAAATTCATAGAAGCTGCAAATGAAAAATCAATTTTCACAAGAAGTCAGCGCTTTTCGAGGTCGTAGAATGCCAGAAAGGGGATGTCTGGTCGGTTACGCCTTGCTACTCCAAGTAATCGAGGACCAAACATCTAAACGACTGCCCCTCCCAGCCTATTTGTCGATGAGCACCACAAAACACAGAAGGTACACTCGGGACAACTGGCACGTGTTCACTATCCGTCATCAACCAGGAGACGATCTGAAAAGTCATATAGTCTTTAGTTTGAAATATGAAGGGATCGATCTTCAGATCCTAAAAGAAACCTTTAAACTAATCGGGCCCAAGTCATTAACCCAAATGATAATGGACGAGCCTACGGGTCAATATTCCCGAAGGATCTGGTTTTTGTATGAATGGATGTTCATTAAGCCTCTTGATATTCCAGACTTAATGCGCGGTACTTATGTAGATATAGTTGACGATAATCAACAATACTGTGTTACTGGGAAGAACAGCACACGTCATCGTGTACGCAATAACTTACCTGGCACAGCCGAGTTTTGTCCGCTAATTCGGAAAACAAAAAAACTGGAAAGCTTAATCGAGGGCAAATTAGATGATGAAATACGCAAAGGTTTGCGAAGTGTTCACAACGATCTCCTTCGTCGTACTGCCGCATTCTTATTGCTAAAAGATTCAAAAGCCTCTTTTCATATCGAAGGAGAAAAACCATCTCCCTTAAGAGCACGTAATTGGGGAGCAATTATTGGCAGTGCTGGAAAGCACCAATTAACTATCGAAGAAATTGAACGACTGCAGCAAATTGTTATTGGGAAGGATAAACTCCGGCACATGGGTATCCGCCATAATCATGAAGGATTTATTGGAGAACACGACTCTGAAGACTTTACACCAATCCCTGAGCATATTTCAGCAAAGTCTAAAGACCTTCCTGATTTAATGAAGGGGTTATTTGAAACTAACGAGATATTACAAAAGTCTGAGTACCATCCAATTCTCACAGCTGCTACCATTGCTTTCGGTTTTGTGTATATACATCCATTGGCAGATGGTAATGGACGTATCCATCGATATATTATTCATCATATCCTTGCAAAACAAGGATTTGCTGACCGAAATATAATCTTTCCCATTTCAGCATCAATTCTTGATCACCTGGCTACTTATCAAGATGTTTTGGAGCACCATTCTTCACCCCGACTCGAATTGATCGATTGGGAATCAACAGACGACTACAATACACGCATCCTCAATGATACTAAGGATTTATATCGGTATTACGACAATACATTGGAGGCTGAGTTCCTATTTGACTGTGTTCAGTATACGATCGATCGGGTCATCCCCAGTGAACTGGACTATTTGATGAAGTACGATGAGTTGACGGACCAAATCAATAACTTGGTTACAATGGAAAACACACGTGTTGATCTTATGATCAAATTTATTCATCAAAATGACGGACGCTTATCAAAGACAAAACGAGAAAAGTATTTTGGATTTATTGAAGATGATCAAATACGTCGAATCGAGACTCAGTATCAAGCTATATTTAAACCAGGATCAGAAGAATAAATAAACACTTTAGATTGTATACATCTACTTCAATGCCCTATCAGAACTATCTGGCCCTGACCTTAGATAAAATATCGACAACAAAAAGATCAAATAAAAAAAGCCAACACGCTAAATTACAGCGCATTGGCTTAAAATGTTAGCGGTCCGGACGAGACTCGAACTCGCGACCCTCCCGGTGTTACCGGGACAGGAATACCGTCAATCTCGAAAGGATCCAACCACATTATTTGAACTGTTAATCAGATCTTTGATCATAGATTTGTCTTTCCAAGCTTTTAGTTTCTTCTCCCTTTTTATCGCCTCTGTTTTAGATTTGAATTCTTCAATATACACAATGCTCCAAGGCTTCTTTCTACTAGTATATCCAGCAGAACTAGAATTGTGTTTGAATAATCTAGTTCTCGGATTTTTGGAATATCCGATGTAAAGGGAATTGTCCACTTGAGATTGGATGATATAGACATAAAATAAAGTAGCTCCTTCCATAAATGAAAAAAAGCGCTCAAAGTGAGCGCTTCTTAGCGGTCCGGACGAGACTCGAACTCGCGACCCCCTGCGTGACAGGCAGGTATTCTAACCAACTGAACTACCGAACCAATATTTTTCTATATCACACTAACCTTCATCATTGTGTGGCAGTTATTCTAATCCCGACCAGCTCAAAATCTGTGATTTTGTTAGCAGGTCGAGGATTCTCGAAAAAAGATGAAATCACAGATTTCTGTTTTTTCGGAACCAATTGAACTACCGAACTTTAGAAGATTATAGCTCCTACTCTATAGTAGAGCGAGCGCAAAGATAATTTTCTAAAAACAATTAGTCAATACATTGCGATTAAAAATGTCAATTTATCATAGCGAAGTTAAATTTTGCGTCACCCACGCATATTATATGTTAGAGTTACAAAATAGGTAAATAGCGAAAGTAAGCAGCCCTTCTATGTACAAAGCTTAAGTGGATTTAGGTAAATTCAGGCGTATTACGATCACATGTTAAAGAAGTTATCTGCCTCAAATGAAACACGCACATTTCATCCTTATGTTCGTCCTTGTGACCATGATAACGCCAGCAGGTCTAAGTGGACAGGACACTGTTGCCAATAGACCACTGAAAGAGATCGGCCTGAAGTTACACCAAGGATTTGTGTTGGTGCATAGCAGGGAATTAAGACCTATTGAAGATTCTTATCCAACCGGTCTCGAGTTGAATCTGGCCTGGCATAAAACTTCAGAAAAGGCGTGGAGAGCATGTCATTGTTATCCAAAATTGGGCATTTCAGTCGCGTTTTGGAATTATGATAATAAGGAAGTCCTGGGCTATGGATTGATATCCATGTTTTATATAGAACCAGTGTTCGGTGCTTCGCGGAAGACTAGTTTTTCAATTCGGGCAGGGATGGGATTGTCTTATCAAAACAAACCACATGATGCAATTACCAATCCTGATAACTTCAGTTACAGCACCCAAATCGCATTTCCGCTTCAGATTGGTGGTTCATTGCATATTCGACTCCAACCACAATGGTATCTGGATGTCACCGCTGCATACAATCATTTTTCAAATGGCGGCATCAGACAACCCAATAAGGGCATCAACTGGCCCACTGCAGCACTCGGAATAGGTCATTACCTGGAGCGGCCAGAATTCAAGATACGCACAAAAGAGGATTGGAGAGCTGAAACGAAACCGGAAACACGATTTGATCTTATCTTTTTTATGGCCATCAACGAAGCCCAAAGTAATACACATGTAGCAAGCCCGGGAATTGAGATCAAATACAGCAAACAGTTTGGCCGAATCAATGCTTACACGATTGGCGCAGAATGGATCTATGATAATAAGGCGCGCTATGCCATCGAACAATCGGACGGAACTGAAAATCCTCAGAAAGGGTCTCTCGCCATAGGGCATGAATTTCTCCTGGGAAAATTTCTGTTTAGTCAGCAGATCGGGTACTACATCTATAAACCCTATGCCCCCGGAGACGAAGTATATCAGCGGTATGGACTCGTCTTCAGGGCATTTAACCGATTATCGGCGGGTATCAACTTAAAGGCCCATCGCCATGTTGCCGATTTCCTGGACTTGAGGGTAGGTTGGATATTGTAATTGCAGTAGTTATATCAATTGAACCTAATCTTCGTTTCTATTGGAAACATGTTCCCAGACTTTCAGAAATAAAACATTAGAAGTAATTTACCCAAGACGTAAAACCTAACTAATAAAACCATGAAAAAGCGAGTCCTCATAATGGGCGCTGCAGGGCGGGATTTTCACAACTTCAATACGGTCTATCGAGATAATGATGCCTACGAAGTCGTCGCCTTTACCGCGACACAAATACCCAATATCCTCGATCGTAAATATCCGGCTACCTTGGCGGGCAAATTGTATCCGGATGGAATACCTATCTACGACGAGGCAGAACTGGTAAAGCTGATTGCGGAATTAAACGTTGACGATGTAGCTTTTTCGTATTCTGATGTTTCTTATGAATATCTGATGCATCGAAGCGCAGTGGTCAACACTGCGGGAGCCAACTTTGTACTTCTGGGACGAAAAGATACCTCTATTCGCAGTACAAAACCTCTGATCAGCGTTGGAGCGACACGTACGGGATGTGGTAAAAGCCAAACCGCCCGCCGGTTGATTGAAATTCTCATAGAAAAAGGTCTAAAAGTGGTCGCGATTCGGCACCCAATGCCTTATGGGGATCTTGAAGCACAAAAAGTGCAACGCTATGCGTCTATTGATGACCTTGAAAAACACGACTGCACCATTGAGGAAATGGAAGAATATGAGCCCCATATTTCCAGAGGCAATGTCATATATGCCGGGGTAGACTACGAAGCTATTCTTCGAGCAGCAGAAGAGGATCCCGATGGATGCGATATGATCGTCTGGGATGGAGGTAATAATGATTTTCCTTTTTACCATTCTGACTTGCACATCACCGTGACAGATCCTCATCGTGCGGGGCATGGCATGCATTACTATCCCGGAGAAGTCACACTGAGAATGTCAGATGTGGTGATCATCAATAAAATTGACAGCGCCCATCCTGAAGACATTGCCAAAATAAGAAGAACCATTTCAGAGATCATCCCCTCGGCTGTCGTCATTGATGCTGCCTCACCTATTGCTGTAGATGATCCTGGTGTAATTCGTGGAAAACGGGTTTTAGTAGTAGAGGACGGCCCTACATTGACACATGGTGGCATGAAGATCGGAGCAGGAACACTGGCAGCTGAAAAATTCAATGCATCCGAAATGATAGACCCAAGACCTTTTCTTGAGGGACAGCTCGTAGATACATTTAATAAGTACCCGGATATTGGGACCTTGCTTCCCGCTATGGGATACGGAGATGAACAGCTCCGCGATCTGGAGAATACCATCAATCGATCCGATTGTGACAGTGTCATCATCGGTACGCCGATCGACCTCAATCGAGTAATCAACATCAAGAAGCCCAGTACCAGGGTATATTACAATCTACAATCGATAGGAAGGCCGAGTCTGGAGGATGTGGTAGACGAGTTTCTTGGATATAGTAAAAGATAAGTAGTACTGACTTTTCCTCGATGAGCAGGTTTAGCACTTTCGAGGTTCAGTCCTGGTTTGATGTCATAAAACCTACTTGCCCTATGAGCTTTCATGCTCATGCAATAAAGGTCAATTCTTAAATTGATCAGGGTCATTGTATTTACATTAAATATGGATTAATCTGCAATTCTCGCCTATGGCATATCGAGGTTGTTTAATCACCAAAATCTCATGCTATGAAAGTGGACTTTGAATTTCGACCCAATGGGAGTATTATTTACGCCTTTCTCGTGCTCATATTCTTTGTGGCCAGTGGCTGCAATTACTATGTGGTCAAAAGTCTCGAAAAAGACAATTACTCCAGCATTAATGAATTGGATAAGACACACAAATATTTTGTAGTGCATCACAATGAGGAAATCTATAAGATGGAAGGTATCTCTGTTGATTCCGATATGATATCCGGAACTTTAGCACTTGTACAAAGAGAGGTCTACTACTCTGAATACAGGTCTAAAGCATTCAAAAAAGAAGAACGGGGAATTCTAAGGGAGGTTCATATTTATCTTAGAGATGACACAAAGGGAATTGAATTAGGATCTAATCAAATCCCATTATCCAGTGTATACGAACTAAAGATTATCAAAAAAGACACGGGTAGAGATATTGCAGCATATGTGGTGGCAGCTGGTGCTACAGCAGCCGTAGTTGCGATTATTGCTTCTTCCGGATCTAAGAATGAACCAAAGCCTTCCCCAAACGAGGAGGCTTCCTGCAACTGTCCCTATATCTATGTCAATAATGGTAAGGAATACATTTTTGAAGGTGAGACCCTCAGCGCTGCTCTGGCCAGCAATCTTGAAAGAGATGATTATATGAAATTACCCTCCATCTCACCGACTGAAAATACATATAGATTAAAAATTGCAAATGAACTGAGAGAGCGTCAATTTCTTGATGTGGCAGAACTGATTGTTATCAATCATCAAAAAGAAAACAAAGTACTATTGGATAAATATGGCCAACCACATTTAATTCGAAATACAGAATCGCCCGTTGAAGCGATCTCTTTTAATGGTCTAAATCTCGAGAGTACGCTTTCTTCAACAGATAGGAAAGTCTATTTTTTCAATGATGAGGATTATTCGAATAATGGAGTCTTGCTCAAATTCAAGAAACCACAAGGTATCAAGAATGCAAAGCTTGTTCTAAACGGCAAGAATACTTTGTGGGCAGATCATGTGTACACCATCTACTCAAGCAAATACGGTAAGTATTACAACAAATGGATGAAGAATCAGGAAATATTGCCTCCTTCCCAAAGAATGGATTTGATATTAGGGCAAGATATTCAGATTTCAATATATCTATTACAGAAAGGTGGATGGGAA